>JAAYYM010000018.1 GCA_012515365.1 Clostridia bacterium | reverse complement strand
TTGGGCGATGTGGACATATCTGTAATGCAAGCTATGCGGTTTCTGGAACGAAAAGAGGACAGCACATTGGAGAAATACTTGTGAAGGACTGTATGATAGAGGCGAAGAAAGCAGGCTTTCGGATTCTTCAGTTTAATGCTGTCGTAAAAACGAATAAGGCAGCACTTAAACTATATCAAAAGCTTGGATTTACTCAGTTAGGAATCATTCCAAACGGATTTTTGATGAAGGATGGAACTTATCAGGATATTATTCCTCATTATCATGAATTATGACAGGTGATTGTGAAATGATTTCATTAGTGGGGCGATTTCATGACTTTGTGCAAAAACGTTCGTCGAAGGCGTTTTGACTCCTCCTTATTTTGCACAAAGTCATGAAATCTGCTTTTAGTATGCAAAAGGTTCGTCGAAGGCGTTTTGACTCCTCCTTATTTTGCACAAAGTCATGAAATCTGCTTTTAGTATGCAAAAGGTTCGTCGAAGGCGTTTTGACTCCTCCTTATTATGTACAAAGCCATGAAATCTGCTTTTAAAATTGTGAGTGTTCAGTTAAATCTCAATGAGATCATATTGATCAGAACCTAATCCGATTTTAACAGCATGTTCTATGCAGGATGTCCAATTGGTATCAGGATGGGTCATATGGAAATAATCCTGTGTGGAAGATGTAGGTGTATGTTTGTGATGTTTGCTGTTTTCATGCAGAACGCTTCCATTTTCAAGAATTGGCTGTTTGTTACAAAGATCTGCACAGGCAACATCAAGAGCAACCGGATCAAAGGATGCGAGCATACCAACATTCGGAATGATCGGAACATCATTTTCACTATGACAGTCGCAGTTTGGAGAAACGTCGCATATTAAGGAAATGTGGAAGCAGGGACGATTCTGACAGACAGCTTTTGTATACTCGGCAATCTTATAATTCAGCACGTCATTTGAATTATCCTCTGTAGGATGTACAGCGTCTTTTGGACATGCACCAATGCAGCGTCCGCATCCGACACATTTATTTAAATCAATGTACGCCTTTTTGTTTTCAATTACCGGAGCATTATGTGCGCAGATTTTGATACACGCACCACAACCTACACAGCGACTTTGCTCAACTGCAGGTTTTCCATTACTGTGCATTTCCATTTTTCCGGCTCTAGAGCCACAGCCCATTCCGATATTCTTCAAAGCACCGCCGAAACCGGTTGCTTCATGTCCTTTAAAATGTGTAAGGGAAATAAACACATCAGCATCCATAACTGCCTGACCGATTTTAGCCTCCTTTACATATTCTCCATCGATCGGTACTAACTCTTCATCTGTACCTTTCAATCCGTCACCGATGATGATATGACAACCTGTTGCGTATGGATTGAATCCATTCAGATAAGCAGTTTCGATGTGGTCGACTGCATTTTTTCTGCTACCTACATAAAGGGTATTACAATCTGTGAGAAATGGTTTTCCTCCCATTTCTTTTACTACATCAGCTACTACTTTGGCGTAATTAGGTCTTAAAAAAGCAAGATTTCCATATTCGCCAAAATGTATCTTAATTGCAGCATATTTATCTTGAAAATCAATTGTTTTGATACCGGCTTTTACGATGAGACGGTTTAGCTTCTGAATCAGATTTTCATGATCTGACGTTTTAAAGTTTGTAAAATATACAGGTGATTTACTCATTTGTAAACCCCCTCCTTTCGTGATATATTCTATTTTACTATACCTGATCCTTATATGCCAGTAAAAGTGTAAATAAACAGATTACAAACTGGTTATATCACAAAAGCGAAAACTGGTTATTTCTATATAGCCAGTTTGTGCGTATGATCATAGATAAGAAATCGAACTGGAGGAATCATATGATGAAAAAATCAAATTTTACAATTCAGGAATTGACGACAACAGCGGTATCGATTGCATTGGTATGTGTAGGAACGATTGTGATCCAGATACCAATCCCGCTTGGTTATATGCATTTAGGTAATATATGTATTCTACTCGTAGCATATTTATTTTCACCAACAACAGCTCTTTTGGCGGGAGGAGTTGGATCAGCAATGGCAGATCTGATCACCGGATATCCACAATGGATTTTGCCGACGCTTATTATCAAAAGCCTTATGGGGCTGGCAGCAGCTAAAATGATGCATTCAAAGAATGAACAGGCCTCCATTCTTTCTATAAGAGGACTGCTGGGAAGTTTGGCAGGGATTTTCATTATGATCATGGGATATTTTATTGCAGGTTCTGTTATTTATGGTAATATATATACTGGAGCGGCTCAGATACCGGGATTATCCATAGAAGGAATTTGTGGAATCGTCGGATATTACATCATTGGAATTGCAATGGAGAAAATGAAGATTTCAAAACTGATTCGCCGTGCATGAAAGGAATGAACCATGACTGATCATAATCATCAGAAAAAAATCGCTTTGATTAATGACATCTCCGGATTTGGAAGATGTTCTATCAGTGTAGAGCTGCCGATCATATCTATGCTAAAGGTACAGTGTTGTCCGATACCAACTTCTATCTTTAGCAATCATACAGGCTTTGAAGAATTTTATTATGAAGATTTTACGGATTCTATGCAGCCCTATATTGATATGTGGAAGAAGCTGTCACTTGAGTTCCATGGGATTTGCACCGGATTTTTAGGTTCCGAGCGCCAGATTCAGATCGTAAGCGATTTCATCAGGGATTTTAGAAAGCGTGAAACCATTGTGATCGTAGATCCGGTCATGGGCGATTATGGAAAGCCATATACGACTTATACGAAAACGATGTGCCAGCATATGAAAGAACTGGTTCACCATGCTGATATCATTACACCAAATCTGACAGAGGCATGTGTTCTGACGGATACACCATATAAGGAGCAATGGCGTATGAAGGAATTAGAAGCATTGGCTGTCAGACTATCAGAAATGGGACCATCAAAGGTTGTTATTACGGGAATACCGCAAAAAACCTATGTATCGAATTTCTGTTGTGAAAATAAAACGGGATTCGCCATGATCAAAACGCATAAAGTAGGAACCTCACGATCTGGCACCGGAGATATCTTTGCAGGAATTATTGCAGCAGAAGCAGTCAAGGGTTCGGACTTTAATGAATCTGTGCGAAAAGCTTCTCGTTTTATCAAAAAGTGTATTATGAAATCAATTGAGCTGGATATACCATTAACCGACGGAGTATGTTTTGAAGAATTACTAAGCACATTAAAATAGAAGATATGTGAAATAAGAAAGAAGGATCGATATGAAAAAGGCAATGACGATTTTATATGAAGTATATGATAATTTATATGTGAATCTGACCAACAAATGCCCCTGCAACTGTACCTTTTGTTTGCGTCAGACAAGAGATTCCATGGATGAAGAGAAGCATAGTCTGTGGCTTTTAAGAGAACCATCTGTTGACGAAGTGAAAGCAGAATTTGATCAATTTGATATGTCATATTATAAAGAAATTGTATTTTGTGGATATGGAGAACCGACAGAACGGATGGACGTCTTGGCAGAGGTGGCACGTTATATTAAGAGAAGATGGAATAAACCAATTCGTGTAAATACCAACGGATTGGGCAATCTAATATGGGGCAAGGATATCACTCCGCAATTTGAGGGAATTGTAGATACGGTATCCATCAGCCTAAATACACCGAATGCAGATAAATATCATGCGTTGGTAAGAAGTCGCTTTGGTAACGAATCTTTTAAAGCACTTCTGGAATTCGCAGGAAATGTCAAAAAATATGTGCCGAATGTTGTCATGACTACAGTAGCAACAACGCTTACAAAAGAGGAAGAGGAACAATGCCAGCGTATATGCGATGAGCTGGATGTGACTTATCGTATACGTCCGTGGGAAGACTGACAGCAGCCTGTATCTGAACGATACCGTAAAGGAGATGATCATCATGAAGAAACGTTTGCTGGTATTGATTGTATGCATGCTAGTGACTATGTGTGCAGACACCGTAAGTGCCTACGCTTGCACGGGTTTATATGTTGGTAAGCAGGTGAGTGAGAGTGGCGCTGCAATGATTGCGCATTCGGTTGATTCGCACCCATGCCTGTCTCCTGCACGGGAGGTCGTTGTCGAACGCGTGGAGAATAAGCCAGGGCGTAAGTTGACAAGTGACTATACGGGATTTTCATATGCCTTACCTGATACTACTTATAAGTATGTCTCTACACCGTTGGCAAAAGGTGTCGGCGGCGAATATGCTTCTGCTGCCATGAATGAAATGGGTGTTGCTGTGAGTGCAACCGTAAGTGCCTATGTGCGGAGCGAATGGTACAAGGCAGACCCCATGAACAGTGAAAAAGGCTTGACCGAAGCTGTCGTTACTGACTTAGTCGCTGCTTGTGCAGCTACTTCACGCGAAGGCGTGCAAGTGATTGCTGATGCCATTGCAAAAAATGGCAATGCAGAGGAAAACATCATAATGATTGCCGACCAGAAAGAAGCGTGGTATATAGAGACATATACAGGTCATCAGTGGTGTGCACTAAAGATGCCAGAGGATATGGTAGCCGTGTTTGGCAATGAGTTTATGATTGAGACCATCGATCCGAACAGCGAAGATGTCATGTACTCCGAGGGTTTATTCACCGCTGCCAAAGCAGCAGGTCTGGCGGTATATGAAGCTGATGGTGTCACAATGAACATATTTGATACTTACTCCGGTGTGAATCGTCTGGCAGACTATGCCAACCGTCGCACATGGCTAGGCCACACACTGCTGGCACCATCAACCATAGGTGCTTACCACACATACAGAAAATATCCATTGTTCTTTGCTCCGGATACGAAGGTTGGACTTGATCGTATTTTCGAGCTTTATCGCAATCGTTTCGAGGGTACAGAGTGGTCACCTGATGAGACCGGTCGTAAGGATGTGCGTGTGATTGGAACTGAGGCGCAGGCGTCGTGCCACGTCATTGAAATATTTGATGATTTGCCGGAGGAAATGGCTTGTGTAGGCTGGCTGTGCCTGGCGAACGCTGAACACTCCGTGTATCTGCCTGTTTCCAGCCTGATTACCGCGACCGCAGATTCCTACGCCTATGAGCCGGCAGATGATAGTATTATATATGATACAGGCATGGCTTCTGTTAACTTTAAGCGTCTTTGCGCACTTGCGGAGCAGGACCGTGTAAATTACGGCGCAGGTGTTCGCGCGTACTGGCGGAAGAAGGAGCAGCGTCTTATCGCGCAATATCCGGCAATCCGCTCAAAGGCTGCTGCTTTATATGATAAAAATCCCATTAAGGCAAAGCAATACATCACTGACTGGACGATTTCTCTTCAGGAGAAAACCCTAGATGAGGCCAATATCATGTATGATGAACTTTTATTCTATATCATGAATAACACCGAAACAATGAAAGCAAAATTAAACTATAAAACACTGAAAATGGGCGCTACCCCTGAACAGGTTCCCTTCACCACATCTTTGATGGGCGGACAAAACCGTTCATTACAAAAGTACATTCAGTATAATAAATAGCAAAAAACAGTAATGTTATAACAAAGCGACTGCATAAAAAACCTCTATTTACAGATACTAACAACAAAGTAAACAGAGGTTTTTTTGTATCCAAATAAGACTGAAAACAAAGTGAAAATACTATATTAGGAGGAGAACGTATATGAAAGCAACAGGCGCTCGAGTTATACTAATGTTAGGTTAGAAGAAAGCCAGTGTTTAAGCGGGTTTCAGCTAATTTAGTCCTATAAAAAAATCGCATTTTTCATGTGAGAAGAGGTTTAGGACG
>JAAYYM010000141.1 GCA_012515365.1 Clostridia bacterium | reverse complement strand
CCGCATTGTTCTTACCATTTTAATTTCCATATTATTTATTTTAGAAAGGTAAATCATTATTTTGCTTTGATGAAAAAGAATTCTGTGCGGCAGCTTGATAACTACCCTGAGAATAGCCGTTATTTTGCGTTCCTTGCGCTGAATCTCTTCTGTCAAGCATTTGCATTACATCACACTCAATCTCTGTTATATAACGCTTAATTTGATTCTTATCCTCATAAGACCGAGTTCTCATCTTTCCCTGAATGTAAACCGAACTGCCTTTATGGAGATACTTTTCAGCCACTTCTGCGAGCTTACCCCAAATAACAACATTGTGCCATTCTGTTTTATCGGGATACTGAGTTCCGTTCTGATCCGTATATCCCTTTTCTGTTGTCGCTACTGAAAAGCTTGCTACTTTCCGTCCTGTTTGAGTAGTTGAAACTTTAGGCTCTTCTCCCAAGAATCCGACTACTGTTGCTTGATTTATACTTGCCATATTACGTAGTTATTTATTATCTACTGTTTATTATTATATTATTATATCCTACTACCAATAGCTTTATATTAAGGTCAAACGTTAAGACCTTATCTCTTGCTATATATAGTGCCATATTAGATCAATATCTGAAATCTAAGAGTTATAAGGTTTGCCTGCCCATTCTCTCAGAGAGAGCATTAAATCGCCATTCTGAATCTTATCTATGTTATGATTCCATCGGTCATAATTTGAACGTATGGTGTGAATCTTTCTTCCATTGAGAAAAGCTTCTTTATATCCTGTCTCTTTTCTCTTCTTACTATGAATGAGAGGGAAAGTCTTAGAAAGAATTAAAACTATTTTTTTTGCTGCCATTTTATTTATCGAATAATGATTGTTCTCTGTATGTTTTAGGAGAGATACCGAGAATAGACTTTACTCTGTCTATCTCAGTATCTATCTCTTTTTCTAGTTCTTTGCTCTTCCTGTGATATATAGAAGATTTCGTTTTGAAATACTTTATCTGATATTCTCTCATCAAAGCAACCTTATCGAAAAAAGTTCTTGCATCCATTATGCTGTTTCTGATTCCTTGAAATTGAATACATCGAAAATATTAGTTTCCGCTATGGAAACAATCTCATAATCTGCCATAGACCCTTTCATTCCCTCATCAAGTCTCTTCACCGCTGCACGTAAATCGGATGCCTGAACCAAGCAATAGAAAGCTTTACGTTTCTCTGCTCCTGATTTCTCATCGAGGAACTCAGCATGATTGCAGATTTCAGTCGTATCATTCGGTGATGGTGTAGCCGTGCAAGCAAGCTTATAGGGAGTACGCTTGAACTGTTCGATGATATATGTTCGGGTCTTGCCCTGAAAGTTTTTCAGGATAGAGCTTTCATCGAGAACGATGCCTCCGAATGATGATACCTCGACATTCGGCAGATTGTCATAGTTCGTGATGAATATTCCGCACTCATCTATATTGTTAGGCATCATCTCATCGTAATCCATCACCTTGTAGCCGAATTTCGATCCCTCTTTGATGGTCTGAGAGATAACGGCGAGAGGTGCAAGGATGAGGACAGGCTGGTCGGTATGCTCGAAAACCTTTTGCGCCCATTCGAGCTGCTGAATGGTCTTTCCGAGACCGCAATCCTCAAAGAGGGCAAATTTGCCGACCGCCAGTGCTCGTTTCACACAATACTTCTGAAAATCGAAGAGTGCAGGATTGAGGTCTGCGTCCTCTACGGCAAAGCCACTCTCGATTCTCTGATTTTTCTTCATTTCGAGAAACTCATGATACTCTTTATACTCTTTCTTTTCTTTCTCTGTCATGTTGCGTTGAATTATTTGATTTTTGCTTATTTCCTTGCGTTCTCCTGCGATTTATTATCAAAGATGAATACTTTATCATCTTTAGTGATTTTACCGCCTTAAATCGCATTTATTTAGTTTTACCTCGATACGACTGTTCCTGAAATATTATCACTCTCATCATTTCATTGAATCGGTCTGCTATACGGTCTCCGTATTTCTCCCGAATCTGCTTCCCTGTGAGATTGGTCGTGATGATAGTGAAGAGCTGTTCATTGTATCTATAAGAGATTAGGTCGATGATTGGATTCAGGACATTCCCATAATCAAGTATCTCTGTTGGTTCGAGACCCAGATCATCAATTGCCAGCATCGGTGTATTCCTGAATTTCACGAATCCGTTGTAATCGTCCTTGTTCATTCTCACAATATCTTTCACATCACGAAGTGATACACCTATTGAAGTGCCGTAATCATCTTTTAGATTGAAATAATTGATCAGATTCTGAATAGCTCTCATCAGAGTAGTCTTACCATTGCCAGGCACACCGCACATCAGCAATCCGAACTTATCCTGTTCTGTTAGCCATTTGGCTGCTTGCTTGATTGATTCTTTGACCGCATCGCTCTCTTTGTAGGTTTGATGTCGATATTCAACCTCTGCCTGAAAGGAAGCTGTTAAGGCATCTATCGTCTGAGCTTCTGTGATTGGCATCTTAAAACGTGTCCGAATAATCTTCCGCTTTAGTAGCAGTGATTTGAGTACCTCTACGTTTATTTTCATCTGTTCGTTTATCTCTTGCATTGCTATATTTTTT
>JAAYYM010000140.1 GCA_012515365.1 Clostridia bacterium | reverse complement strand
GTAATACCATTCGATTTGATTTCTGCTTCTGTCTGATTAAAGTTATTGCTTCGTCTAATGAGAGCATTAATTTTTGATAACAGAACTGCCAGCTTGAATGGCTTTGTCATATAATCATCTGCACCAATATCCAATCCCATGATCATATCTGTCTCTTCATCAGCCGCTGAAAGAAATAAGATCGGGATATTCGAAGCCGCCCGAATCATTCTACAGATATCATATCCAGATCCGTCAGGAAGAGATACGTCCAAAATCACCAGATTATATGAACCCTCTGACCATTTTGCGCCAGCTTCATGCCTTGTTCTGGCAACAACAATTTCATATCCTTGTTTTTCCAATGCAAAAGAAAGTCCACTAACCAGACTCAGATCATCCTCCACCAATAAAATGTTCTTTCGCCTGATTTTGTTTTGCTGCATCTGCCACATCTTCATCTCTTCTGACATTGCTTCTGACATTTGATTATAGTTTGCTTTTACTTTATCCATACTGATTACATCCCTATGATTTCATATATTTACACGATTTTGTTTTGCTAAGAATACCATATTTCCTATTAAAGTGCAAAAACTTGAAAGTGTTATGACTGAATGTTATAATGGAATTATATGGGGGTGTGATATGAGAAAAAGTGTTATGCTATCTACAATGTTGGTAGTCTGCAGTCTTCTTTTTTCTGCCTGCTCAAACGTATGCATTCATCAAAATAATGGAATCACTGTTACAAGCAGTCTGACAGACAAACCAGTTCTGGTTGGAGACATTCCCTGTACATTTCCACTGACAAAAGAAGATACATCTCTAAATATCCTGATTTCCGGATATGATGATCTAAATCCAGAAGATGTGTATGTATGGAAGCAATATGAAAAAATGACGGGCGTTAAGATTAACTGGACACCTGTCGCAAGCGACGAACGAAAAGAAAAAATATATAACGTCCTCATCAATCAAAGTGATATTGATCTGATCATGCGATGTAAGATCAAAGCAGGCCTGTTGACACAATATGGTGAAAGTGGTCTGATCCTTGATTTGTCTAAAAATGATCTGTTAAAAAATAATGCTCCTAACTGTTATGCATATCTACAGTCTCATCCAGATTCACTGGCATCGGTTACAAATCCAGATGGTTCCATTTATTCCATCCCGCAAGTCAACGCAGGCGCCCAGCTGCGTGTATCACGAAAGCTCTTTGTCAATAAAGAATGGCTGGCGCGGGTAGATATGGAGCTTCCTACTACTACCGAGGAATTCTATCAGCTGCTTAAGGCCTTTAAAGAACAAGATGCAAATGGAAACGGTGACCCGGATGATGAGATCCCATTTTGTTCACAGGACTTTAATAGTGTACAGGACACCATGTTTGGTGCTTTCGGGCTAGCAAACAGAGGACAGCATAATCAGGTTGTAGATTACGATGAGACATTCCATCATGTCAGGCTCATTGCTTCAACTCCTGAATATCGGTCTTATCTGCAATATTTAAAAAAGCTTTATTCTGAGAAATTATTAGATAACAATATTTTCAATATGACAAAAGAACAATGGAATAATAATGCCATCAACGACAGGATCGGAGTCTTTGCTCATACAAACCTTGCCAATCTTCCTGCCGATCAGATGGATAACTTTGTTGCCATTGATGAAGCACTTTCAGGACCTGACGGATATAAACTTTGGACTGCTGTCAGGGCAAATTTTCACTCCACAGGTGCTGCTGTAATTCCTGCTTCCTGTGACAGACCTGATCTGGTATTAAAGTGGCTGGATTATTTTTGGACAGATGAGGGAACCCTGTTTTACCATATGGGAATTGAAAATGAAACATTTATTGTTAATCAGGATGGTTCATACGATTATGCTCCTGAAATTTATGAACAGATGAAGCAAAATGATTTGTCATTTGATGACGTTGTTGCCACATATTCACCATATCCGGGTGGTGGCAATCCAACTGTTGAAATTGCACCTTATTTTAAAGGTGGTGAGATGGCTGCTGTCCCTGCAAATGCTGCCATCAAACTATTTCAATATGGGCCAAAGGAATACTGGCCAAGCTTTACATTTACTTCGGAAGAAAATGAACGTCTTAGTATCATTGAATCTGACATCCAAAAATATTGTGAAAATTCCAGAATTGATTTTATTACAGGCAAGCGTAGTCTGTCTGAATGGGATGCCTATATTGCACAGCTTGATGAGCTTGGCATCGCAGAGCTTCTTAGTATTTATCAGGCTGCTGTTGACAGATATGAGGGTATGAAGCCTTAGCATCCGGCTATGGCTTCACTTCAGGCAAGATGGCCTGTTTTAAGATGGCATATAAATCATTTGATGAATAAGGTTTTCCAATGTGTCCATCCATTCCGACTGCTTTTACCTGACGGACATCTTCATCATATGTATTCGCTGTCATTGCATAAATCGGCACGCTAAGTGCATCCTCGCGTTGTATGGAACGGATCGCGATCGTTGCATCGTATCCATTCATTTTAGGCATTTGAACATCCATTAAAATCATGTCAAAGAAGCCACTTTCATGCGACTTAAATGCCTCTACAGCTTCCTTTCCGTTTGTTGCTTCATAAATATCTGCATGTGTCTCACTTAAAATCGCAGCTGCGATCTGTCTGTTAATTTCATTATCCTCAACAAGCAGGATATTCTTTCCTTCCAAATTGACAATGTTTGTCTCCTGCAAATGATCCGCCAACTGAATGGTCCGATTAATGATTCCTGTTACTGTACTTTTGAACAACGGTCTTTGTACAAAGATAGAGATTCCTGCATTAAATGCCTTTGAATTTTCAACCGAAAATGTATCTCCTGCTGCAAATACATAGGTTGTTTGACTGATTGGCAGTTCTTTGCTCATTTGTGAAACTGCAATGATTCCACTCTGATCATGCTCTGTCTGATTGATAATAACAAAATCATAAATACTTTGCATCTCTTTCTTTTTTTGGATCATCGTCAATGCTGCCGTAACACTTTGTGCGTACTCTGCACTGGCACCTGCACGCTTAAACTGTATCACCTGATTCTCACATTCCTCCGCTTCATTTCCCAAAATTAAAACTTGAATGTTTTCTGACATCTCTTTATTTGATAGTTCTGCTGCAATTTTCCCATCTGTTTTCTGCGTATCTGCTGCCTGTGTATTGGTTAATTTCATGCGGATAGTAACTGTAAAAGTCGTTCCCTGTCCCAGCTCACTTTCGCAATTGATCGTTCCACCCATCAGATCAATCAAATTCTTGGCGATTGCCATACCAAGACCTGTTCCTTCGATTCTGGAGATCCCTACATTCTCATCTCTCGTAAAGGTATCAAACACCTTTTGGACGAATTCCTTCGTCATTCCGATTCCTGTATCTGAAATCACAAATTCGTACTCACCATATTCTGGTTCAAGGCTCTTTTTCTGTCTGATTTGAAGACGAATTGTTCCACCATTCGGAGTGAATTTCACTGCATTTGAAAGGATGTTCATAAGAACCTGTGTCAGTCTGATATTATCTCCGATCATGTGCTCATCTTCTACATCATCCACTGTCACGATTAATTTCTGACTTTTTACCTCTATGTTATGATTTAGGATCGTCATCATTCCATGAACCAGCTTCACAAGGTCAATCTCGTCCTCAGACAATGAAAACTGGCCTGATTCAATCCTGCTCATATCAAGCACATTATTGATGATATCCAAAAGATATTGAGATGCCACGCTGACACTTTGCAGGCACTCTTTGACATAAGTCGGATCATTTGTATGCTTAGCAGCAAGCTCCGTCATACCTACGATCGCATTCATTGGTGTTCTGATATCATGACTCATATTTGATAAAAATGCTGATTTTGCTTTATTTGCTGCATCGGCTTCATGATAAGCGGCTTCAAACCTTTGCTTTAGTTCACTGTCTCCTTTTAGTACTGCAAACGAATCTGTGAGAAGACTTTTTTCATCAATCAGAGAACCATCTGTACTCGCTCCGATCTGAGTCTTCATCTCTCTTGCCAGACTGTTGATCGGACTATACTGCTTGACGACGCTCATTAACAGTGTAAAAATAGCCACACTCATCAGAATC
>JAAYYM010000139.1 GCA_012515365.1 Clostridia bacterium | reverse complement strand
TTAAATCTTTGTCTGCTTTCCTGATAAGCGGAGCAAGTATCTCCCTTGCTTTCTGAGTACGCTGGAACGAGTCAGACCTATTCATTGGAAGCATCTGCTCATATGTTTCGAGTGTTTTAGACTCTACTGCTGCATTAATTGCATTATTTATGTCTGCAATATCAAATCTTGTCGAAGCTACTGCATCAACCCAAAATCTGACTCGTTCGTGAAGCTGTACTATATTCATGATCAATCAAAGTCTGTTGATCCGGCACTTGCAGGATCTTTATCCTTTTCTTTATCTTTTCCTCTTTTCTCATTCTTCTTTACAGAAGACAACTCGCTATCAACAATCTGAATAACCTTGTCTTTTTCAAAAATCTCAGAACCAAGAGATGCAAGGATATTCTGATCCATGCTTAGCGTTCTTATTGCATCTTCCTTACTTACTCCGATCTGTATATTTCTGAATAGGAATCCTCGGTTCATGTCGTTAATAATAATCCCGAGAGCCAGTGCTGTCTGAAAATATTCCCCATAACTGCGTGTCTTATCCTCCCACTTCATATTGAAGAGTTCAGGATTATTTTTTGCAGTGCGAAGCAACGCTCCCTTGACTAATTTGTAATTTGAATTCTCCATGAATTCTTCTCCGAGGAACCTGGCGAAAAGAACCATTTCTTTCGGTTTCTCTATGATCATATCAACTCGATCAAATGCAAGTTTTATTGCATCAATCTCATTACTCTCTTTTTCTGCAATCGCGATAGGATCATAGATCTTATAATATGGATTTGAAACCTGCCATGGAGATCCCTGAATGTCCGGATGAAACCTTATGATTGCCCAAACCTTTGCATCTGGTATCCTGTCAAGATTAAGTGACAGCGTATCCTGAATCTGAATCTTCTGCCATTTTACGTTACCAAATTCATCCTGGTCAATTGCAATACCGTAATATACTCCGGTTATAGGATCTTTCTGATAAGTTGCTACACGGTTCGGGACCTTATGCATATCCTCTGAGATGGGTTGTATCTCAATATAAGGACTTAGCTTATTGCTCTTGCGTTGGCCATTCATTCTTTCAATAACCTTATCAAGATCAATTACTGGTATCTGAATAGCCTTGCCCATCATCTTAACGGCATTTTTGGATATCCAAATCCTTTCTTCTAATGTGACTAATTCTTTTTTCATGATAAATAATTAATAACTACGATTACAATACTATAAAAAAGAAATAGAGGGGGTAACTGATACCCCCTCTTGGAATTTATGCAGTTGCAGGAGGAGTAAGGATACCACAACTCTTAGTATTAAACACTGCAAGCAGAGTTTCTTTGAGCATGTGGAATTCCTTGGCATCTACCGGATCCTCCGGTTTACCTTCTCCTGTCATCCCGTTCTTCCACAGGTACACAATGTTCCTGTTGACACCGGCACGACCACGAGCCCTGATCTCAACGTTACCTCTTCCGTTGCCTGGATTGGTCTCGAGATCCATGAAATAGAATGTTTTCGACATCCTCAGAGTACCATCAGAAAGTCTTGCAGGGAATTTCTCCTCATCATCCTGCATTGGATTCTCAACAAAGGTAATCTGTTCACCGGCAATATTCAGAGTCTTGAAATTGTACCCGACATAAGGCTCGGCACCGCCAACCATCTTGCTCTGATCAACAATCTGAACAAGAGGATTTGAAGCAGAGTAACGTGAAGCTGCTATTGCATGAGCAATTGCCATCCCGTCTGATCCGGTAACAACAACCCAGGTATTACCTGAAATAGTGTTTTTCCTTTTCTTCAGGGCTTTGATCATGTCAGCCATGTCATCCCACGTTGCATCTCCATGAGAGCCGGAGGTTTCCATATCGTTTGCACCCTTGACCTGCTGAACCCATCCGTCACCAGCAACAATATCCTGGCCGTATTCGTCCTGCATTGAAGGACGACTGAGAAGATTGCCATAAGCATCCCTCATTGTTGAAACAGCCCACCAGTTCTTATATTCGTCTTCGAGCAGGAACTGAGCCCTCATCTGAGCTTCAGCTTCATAAACGAAACCTTTAGATTCGTTTACTTCGTACCATATGACTTCGTTTGCGTTTACATCACCGGACAGAGAGATTGATTTCCTCTGTTTTGTTGTGTGCTGAATATAGCGATCCGGATAATGGAAGTTTCCATAACCACGCCTTGATCTCTCCCCAAAAGAGGTATATCCACCGAATACAGTTTTGCGTCCGATCTGAGTTCCAACCCAGTCGTCCCATGAGAATGTTTCACCCGGGAATGATTCGAATGAATAGAGATATTTGCCAGTTGCACCAGTAGGACGAGCCATAACCCTTGCATGCTTTCCGTTCGGGAAAACACAGTTCATTCCAGGAGTCATGTAATTATCCTTCAGATACAGTTTAAATGTACTACCCTTGGTTGTCGTTGCAACAGTAATATTACCTACTACTGCGGTACCGAGAATTTCCGAAGCTTTCTGAATCCTCCCCATGATCTTGTAAGACCATGCGTTCTGGGAAATCATTTCGCCCTGAGGAATCTCTTTGATCTTAGTGGTAACTGAATCACCACCTTTAGGAGTGAATCCCGGAGCCGTGTATTTCGATGATCTTGCACCGGAAACAAGAAGAGTCATCAGATAACGCTGTTCAGCGTACTGGATAACCCTGTCAATATTCTTGGAAGGATCAATCAGGTGATTCTGTACAAGATGGTATTCCTGTGCATCACCTTCAGATACGCTTCCCTGCGTGATTTTAATTTTCATCTCTGAATGTTTTTAAGTTTTACGTTATTAACATTCAGTCAATTCCCATCATTCGTTGTCATCAAAAGCACTGTTGAATCCATCGAATTTAGTTTTTGGACCCTTATTTGACTTCTGATGTCCTGAGCTTTGCTGCTTTGCAGATTCTTTTGTCTGATGCAATGCTTCCAGATGCTTGTCTGTTGCAGCGTTATACCCTTTTCTGTTTTGTTCGGCAATTGTCTTCTTTAAGTGTTCACTGATTTTGCTGCCAAATTTTGCAAGCATGTAAGCTGCAAACTTAGAAGCGGCCGGTGCCTTATTCGCAATGTCATCAAAAGCGCCCGTCTCAATGTCTCTCAGAATAGACTGCTTTGCTTTATCTGTTAAAGGAATTCCCATAAATTCCTTTTGAGTTTCAACGTATTTTGTTACTGTCTTTACTTCTTCTTTAACTCTTTCAAGAGCTTTTTGTTTCTCTTTGTCTAGAGAAACCTTACGGTCCCCTACTACTTTATTAATCTCCTCTGATATAAGCTTATGAGCATCATCATCAATTTTGTCAGCCATATTTTTAAGCTCCCTTGCACTGAGTTCCTCTATCTCAGTGTTTGCTTGCTCTTTTGCTTTATCAAGAGATATTCCGGCATTCTTCAGTTCATTAATACGAACCTGGCGTACCTTATCTTCGGGAGATAGTCCGATGACTCCCTGAAGAGATACGATATTCTTGTTATTGAGAAAATCCTCCAGTTTACCGCCATTCTCTTTAAGATGATTGATGACCTTCTTCGCATCATCCGGGTAATCATCAAGGTTAAACTCTTGGCGAGACTTTTCAATCTTTTCTTTAATCTTTGTTTTAAACTCTTCTTCATCGTCATCCTTTTCAAGGTCAATGTCAAATCCTGAAGCGAGTTTCTTGAGACTGAGTTTTTTTTCTGTTTTTCCGTCATCATCGGATGAAAATAAGTCATCATCAGACTTTCCGGAGTCATCATCTCCTTCTTTTCCTTTTTCTCCTTTCTTATCTTCTTTTCCGCTTTCATCATCTTTCTTTGATGAATCATCATCTTTTCCCTCGTCTTTTGAATCATCAGAGGAAGAATCGTCATCATTAGTTTTTTGTTCTTCTCCTGATTTGGATCCATCATCTTTCTTTTCATTTGTATCACCGAAAGAAAAATCATCATCTTCGGTGAACACATCTTCTTTTTTCTCTGTAGTCATAACAACAATTTTTATATATAATACTATTCAAAAACATTGTTCATCTCAGCCTTTTGCATAGCGCCTTTAGCTAAGTTATTCTGGAAATCCATAGTCCCCTGCAATCCGGCTTTCATAGCCTCGATCTCTTTCTTCCCTTCGGTTCTTATTACCTCCATTTCTTTATCGTGATTCTGACGGTCTTCGCGATCTTCTCTTGCCATTTGAACGTTTGCTTCAGTCTGCTTATTAGCTGATTCCTGAGATGCCTTAATTTCATTCATCTTAGCCTCCTGGAGTCTGTCAAATGCAACATCAAGGACTTTTATCGCAGATGCAAATGATGTCTCCATATAGAATTTTGCGACATCCTTTGTTGTAAGCTGGCCGGAATTTATCTCCTGAGGGAATAACTGCTCAAGCTTTGTGAGAACTTCACGTTCTTTCTTCCCATCGGTTACTGAAACTCCATAATTATCAAACACAAGATCTTTGGTTAGGATCATGTACTTGATCTGATCATCATCAAATATAAATTGACGATAATCCTCTCCTTTGTATATGAGATTGATTTTTGTTTTCTCACATAATTTTGAAAGAACTATTTCTATGTATTTCGACATGAAGTAAAAGAGATCATATGTCATTGATCTCGATGCTTCAATATTATTCACATTGGCCGTTGCAGTAGATGTTGCTTTTGCAAGTCCCTGTCGGTTTTCGTTCATGCCGGTAATACGATCCATTACCCGTTCAATATCCATTGCCTGGTTAAGCAAAATAATAAGGTTATTATTGTCACCGAGATTAACAACACCTATCCCAACCTTATTGCTGTCAGCTTCCGTGCCAGACCTGTTTCCTTCGGCAGAAGAATTATACCTAGCAACCCCATCTTCACTTATCTCATGAAATACATCAGTAAATCTTTTTCCCTTAGGAAGAAACGCATCATCATAAATAAGACTGCTACCGCGAATCTTCTTAAGTTCTTTGTTTATCATGAACCGGATATCATCATAAACCTTTTCAAGTTCATATATGATCTCCTGTATAGAAACTCTGGTACCATTAACGGTATTAAAAAGCATTCCACAATAATCAAACTGAGCATTATATATTCCATTGTCATTTAAGACCTGGATAATATCATTTTCCTTTCTTGCTTTTGTGTAGATATTCTTCCCGATCTTGGATCCTGTCCAAATAACTTCTCTGTATGTCTTCTTCAGTATGTGAGTGCCATGTGTTGCGAAATACTCAGCATCTTCTTTTTCGAGTTTCTTTTGATTCTCGTTATAATAATCAATACTTAAGATTCTCTTATAAGGAATCTCAGATCCAGATGTAGGAGAGGTACGGCAGTAAACAGGGTCAAGTCCTTTCCATTGTATTGTATAGACAGGGATTGCCGGTACGCCATCAATCATCTCAAGAGAACCATCACGATCTGCATCTGAATATCCACTCTGCTCATCCTTCAAAAGACTTATCTGAGAATCTTCCAAAGCAAATTCTTTATCAGTTGCAATCTCATGAGGATACATATATCGTACCTCTCCGAGATATGGACTTCTAGTAAGAAATAGATCGCTTACATTTTCTTCATACATTGCGAACTTAGGACTTATAGCTCTATATGTATCAATGCCATTAATATTTCTTTCGACCTTACCATAAATCTCTGCAGCAATAGTCATATCAACAAAGTTCGAATAGAATTGCATCTTTAATTTTTCATTGACAAGTTTATCGTCAATGATAGTTTGCATTGCAATTTCGTTCTCGAGCTTAAAGTTATTTACAGACCACTTCTGCTTATCCTTAAGATCTGGAATCTTCATTCCTGAGAATACGTCGTATCCCATTGCCCTGGCTTTCTCTATGTAAGCCTTAGATAAAGCAAGACCGAGCTGCGCTTTATATTTTTCCATCTTGCGATTCTGCGCGGCCCGGTTAGTAGT
>JAAYYM010000138.1 GCA_012515365.1 Clostridia bacterium | reverse complement strand
GGGATGGGACTGATCACAACGATAGTTGGAATCCTGATCTGTGGTGCGGTTTTAAAGTATGTGCTGGCTGTGCCTGAAGAATTTTTGGACATGGCAGTCATTTATTTTCGTTTTTACTGCCTTGGACTTATTTTTCAGTTTGGGTATAATATCATTGCGTCGATTCTTCGTGCGGTTGGAGACAGTAAGGCGTCACTCTATTTTCTGCTGATTTCTTCGGTTTTAAATGTGATATTGGATCTTTGGCTAGTCGCAGGGCTTCATATGGGAACTGCCGGAGCAGCAATAGCAACAGATATTTCACAGGCAGTTTCATTTTTTGCAGCATTATTTTATATGTACCGCCGCTATCCGATTTTTCGATGGAAATTTAAAGAATTCACATATGAACCGTATCGTGCTGCAGAGGCACTTAGGGTTGGATTTCCAATGGCGTTGCAGCAAATGATTGTTTCATTGGGATTTTTCTTTATTCAAAGAGCAGTGAATCAGTATGGACAGGCTATGACAGCGTCCTTTACGGTAGGGCAAAGAATCGAATCTTATCTGACTATGCCTGCAACCGCTTTTCAGGTCACAATGGCAACTTATACAGGACAGAATATTGGTGCAGGTAAACCCGAACGAATCAAAAAGGGCGCACTTCAGACTATCGTACTAACAGAACTGATTACTGTCATTATTTCAATCCTATGTGTTGTTTTTACCGGACCGATTATCGGAATCTTTGGATTGAGTGATCAGGCAGCCGTTTATTGTACACAGCATATACAGGTAACTGCTTTTTTACTCTTAATGTTAGCCAGCTATTTTCCATTGTTTGGCGTCTTCCAAGGCACTGGGCACGGCTTTGTCGCTACACTTGCGGCGACATCTGCTCTTACTGTAAGAGTTATCTGCACATATACACTTTGCTATCTGCCATTATTTGACTATCGAATCATATGGTGGAATGCAGTTTTCGGATTTGCAACAGCAGGAACGATTGCATGGATTTACTTTATGAGTGAGAAATGGAAGAAGGTCTAATCTAAGATGGAACAAAAGAATCTGTTATTTTCAAAAGAAGCATTGAACAAACTGATTCGCCCACTTGTAGTCGAGCAAGTTCTGGCAGTTGCGGTTGGAATGATTGATGTTATCATGATTGCAAGTGTGGGTGAGGCAGCAGTATCAGGCGTATCTTTAGTCGATAATGTCAGTATTTTGCTAATTGGCCTATTTGGTGCACTTGCTACTGGTGGTGCTGTCGTAGCGGGACAGTATCTGGGACAAAAGGATGAGAAGAATGCCTGCAAAGCAGCGAATCAGTTAATTCTATTTATATTGGTCTCCTCTTTGCTCATCATGGGCGTTTACCTGTTAGGGAAGGATTTTATTCTGACAAGGGTGTTTGGACAGATTGATGCAGATGTTAAGGAAGCTGCTAACACTTATCTAATCATCACAGCATTGTCTATTCCGCCACTCGCGTTATACAATGGTGGTGCCGCATTGTTTCGAGCAATGGGGAATTCTAAAGTCACTATGTGGATTTCTTTGATCATGAATATTATCAATGGCATTGGAAATGCGATACTGATCTATCTGGTACATATCGGAGTGGCTGGTGCTGCAATCGCAACAACACTTGCACGTCTGGTAGCTGCGGTGATCATTATGGTAATGATTTTTAATAAGAAGCATGTTATTCATCTGGATCGTCAATTTGAGTTTCGTTTTCATAAGAAAATGATTCGTAGGATCCTTTTTATCGGCGTCCCAAATGGTCTGGAAAATAGTATTTTTCAACTTGGAAAGATTTTGATTTTAAGTCTTGTATCTGCTTGTGGAACATATGCAATTGCAGCAAATGCAGTCGCCGGAAATGTTGCAATTCTAAATGTTATTCCGGGAAATGCTTTGTCGCTGGCACTTTTATCTGTTGCATCGGTATGCGTTGGTGCAGGGGATTTTGAACAGGTCAAATATTATACAAAAAAATTAATGATTAAAATACATATTTATATGAGTATCATCAGTTTTGTATTAATTCTATTTGCTCCATTGATTGTACAAATGTATCAATTGTCTGATCAGGCAGCAGAGGCAACAAAGACCTTGATATACTGGCATGCAGTCTGTGCGGCACTTTTCTGGCCGGAATCATTTGTATTGCCAAATACACTACGTGCGTCGAATGATGTTAAATTTACGATGACCCTTTCCATATTTTCTATGTGGGTATTTAGAATCGGTTTCAGCTATCTATTCGTGAAGGTTCTCGATCTGAATATTGTAGGAGTTTGGATTGCAATGATTATAGACTGGCTGTTTAGAGCAATTGTATTTGTAATTCGTTTTGTGAAAGGGACGTGGAAGGAAAAGTATATTGCAGAGCGAAATGGCTGATGCACGGAAATTACTTGTATAATTATGCGTTTTTCTTTATAATGATTCATGTTAGATGAATATTTTAATCACGGTGAAAACACTGTGTGAAAGAGGAGACAGAATGAAGAAAGAGACCGTTATCGTATTGGATTTTGGTGGACAGTATAATCAGTTAGTTGCCAGACGTGTCAGAGAATGTAATGTATACTGTGAAATTTATTCTTACAAGATCGATCTTGACAAAATCAAGGAAATGAATCCGAAGGGGATCATCTTAACGGGTGGACCAAATAGTTGTTACGCACCGGATTCACCATCTTATAGAAAAGAATTATTTGAATTAGGGATTCCGGTATTAGGACTTTGCTATGGTGCACAGCTTATGATGCATGTATTAGGTGGCAAGGTTATCACACCGGAAGTCGGAGAATATGGAAAAACAGCAATCACAGTGGATACCGCTTCTGCTATTTTTAAAGGAATTCCAGAAAAAGAAATCTGCTGGATGAGCCATTTTGACCGTATCGCAGAAACAGCACCTGGATTTAAGGTTACAGCCTCAACTGCTGACTGTCCAATCGCCGCAGCAGAATATGCAGAGAAAAAGCTTTATGCCATTCAGTTTCATCCAGAGGTTCTTCATACAGAACATGGTACGGAAATGCTCTATAATTTCGTAAGAACGATCTGTGGCTGTGATGGCTCATGGAGAATGGATTCTTTTGTAGAAAATTCCATTACTGCAATTCGTGAAAAAGTGGGAAAGGGAAAAGTATTATGTGCGCTTTCCGGTGGTGTGGACTCATCAGTGGCAGCAGTTATGCTTGCAAAAGCAATTGGCAATCAGCTGACTTGTGTATTTGTCGATCATGGTCTTTTAAGAAAAAATGAAGGTGATGAGGTCGAAGAAGTGTTTGGACCAAATGGCCCTTATGACTTAAACTTTATCCGTGTTAATGCGCAGGATCGTTATTTTAGTAAACTGGCAGGTGTCATTGAACCTGAAGCCAAAAGAAAAATCATCGGTGAAGAATTCATTCGAGTATTTGAAGAGGAAGCAAAGAAGATTGGAACTGTAGATTTTTTAGTACAGGGAACTATTTATCCGGACGTAGTAGAGAGCGGTCTCGGTGGGGAGTCTGCTGTGATCAAATCGCATCATAATGTGGGTGGTCTTCCGGATTATGTTGATTTCAAAGAAATCATTGAGCCACTTCGTAATCTTTTCAAAGATGAAGTAAGAAAAGCCGGACTTGAACTTGGCATCCCAGAAAAGCTTGTATTCCGTCAGCCATTCCCGGGTCCGGGCCTTGGTATTCGTATCATCGGTGAGGTAACTCCTGAAAAATGCAGAATCGTCCAGGACGCAGATGCCATCTATCGTGAGGAAATCGCTAAGGCTGGTATTGACCGTTCGATTGGTCAGTACTTTGCAGCATTGACAAACATGAGATCTGTGGGTGTCATGGGTGACGAGAGAACCTATGACTATGCGGTTGCTCTGCGAGCAGTGAATACCATAGACTTTATGACTGCTGAAGCTGCCGAGATACCATTTGAGGTACTGCAGACTGTGATGAGCAGGATTATTAATGAGGTTAAGGGAGTTAATCGGGTATTTTATGATTTGACGAGTAAACCGCCGGGGACGATTGAGTTTGAATAATACACAGGAGCCTACAAATCCAGCATTTATGCGGGTTTGCAGGCTCTCTTTATGTCTCGTGACAATCAAATGACAATAATTTTTGAAAAAATCATGTGAATAATTTCTTTGTACATTTCATATCTGAACGGACAAGGAAAATCACAGCATTTACTTTTCTTTTTGCTTTTTCCTTTTTCTCGAATCATTTATTGGTTTCTGAGGTACAGCATTTTCCGGATAGCGACTTTCCCACATAAAGTAATCATCATCTGTAATAGCTCCTGATTTCAATTCATCGCGAACTTGAATCCACTTCTCTGTCATGATTTTTAGCATTTCTGTATCCTTCGGATCTGTAGGTACAGCCCACTCTGGTTTTTCACCAAAAGAAAAAATAATCTTTCCATTCTTCATTTCAGGGCATAATCCATAATACCGTTCCAAATCAAATAAAACGTGTAGTGCCCCGGTAACATCATAAGGATTAGGGTCTGCCAATGTATAATAGCTAACTCCTAATTCTGCTGCGATTTTTGCAAGGGTTTCTGTATCCGGGTATCTGTTACCTAATTCATAATTTCTTATTGTGGATTCATTGATTCCGCATCTTTCAGCGAGCTGCTTCTGCGTCAGTTCTGCGATAATTCTGTATTGTCTAATAAGGGTACCGACTGCCCCAATTCCATTTTCAGCCAATTTTCGACCTCCTTAAGGTAGATTTGCCTTGATTATAGCACCAACAGTTCAGGAATGAAATCTTTTTTGCAAATATTATTGACAGTGCGAAAATGAACTGTTATATTAATGACAAAACAGTACGGAAATGAACGGCGCGGACATAAAACAACAGGAGGAACACAAAATGAGTAAAACATTATTTATTAGCGCCGATGAAGTGGCAAGAGAATTACAGATTTCGAAAAGGCAAGCATATCGAATCATTCGCGACATGAATGCAGAATTAGAGAAAGACGGCTATATTGTTATCAAGGGTCGAGTTAATCGTCAGTATTTTTCAGAAAGAATATATGGTGGCATGAACGAAGAATTCAGGGAGGCATGTTAATGGCAGTAATAAAGAATACCAAGACCAATACGTGGGAAGTCCGAACCTATTATACGGATTGGACCGGCGAACGCAAGCAGAAAACAAAACGTGGTTTCGCGAAAAAGAGTGAAGCACAGGAGTGGGAACGAGCTTTCAAATTAAAATGTGATCAAAATCTGGATATGAAATTTGAAGATTTTGTAGATGTGTATTTGAATGACATAAAATTGAGACTTAAACGTAATTCCTTTCTGACGAAGGAACACATCATTAGAACCAAGATCTGATCTTGCTACCTATGGAAAGGATGCGAAGTCGCTCTTAAAGGAATTACAGAGCCAGAATGAAAGAATGTTTTTGCTCACATTTCTTATTATGAATACAGGAAAGACCGAGCAGGAATTGGAGAACAATCTTTTTCAGGCATCGTCCATTGCTCAGAAGCATAACTGCAATCTGGTGAGACTGGATTTTCAGCAGGAGCAGGGACTTATGAGTTCGTTGCCATTAGCCCAGAATCAGATTGAGATTCAGAGAGGTCTTACCACATCGAGTACAGCCATATTTGTGCCATTTACTACACAGGAATTATTTCAAAGCGGAAAAGAATCACTGTATTACGGATTAAATGCGTTATCGAATAATCTTATTATGGTAGACAGAAAGAAACTTAAGAACCCTAATGGGTTGATACTTGGAACCCCCGGATCCGGAAAATCTTTTGCTGCAAAGAGAGAAATAGCAAATGCATTTCTGTCCACGGAAGATGACGTAATTATCTGTGATCCGGAAGCTGAGTATGCACCACTGGTCGCAAGGTTCAACGGACAGGTTATTAAGATTAGTCCATCAAGCAGCCAGTATATCAATCCAATGGATATCAATATGAATTACTCCGAAGAGGATAATCCGCTTGCACTAAAGGCGGATTTTATTTTGTCCTTATGTGAGCTGATTATTGCAGGTAAGGATGGTTTGTTACCGGTAGAAAAAACGGTTATTGACCGTTGTATTCACCAGATTTATCAGCCTTATTTTGATAATCCGGTACCTGAGAATATGCCACTTTTGGAGGATCTCTATAATGCGCTTCTCAATCAGGATGAAAAGGAAGCACATCACGTAGCAACGGCACTTGAAATCTATGTATCAGGTTCCCTGAATGTTTTCAATCACAGAACCAATGTAGATATTAATAATCGCCTTGTTTGTTATGACATCAAGGACCTCGGAAAGCAGTTAAAGAAAATTGGCATGCTTATGATAGAGAGGTTGTTGCTGTTGTAAACCTTCGAACGGATCTAAAGCCAATCAATGTAAATTTTGTCAGTATCGGAGCATTAAATGAATCATTGGTTCACCCGAGAGAAACACTAAAAAGTGCTATTTTGTCGAATGCATCATCAATTCTCATGGTGCATAATCATGTGTCTGGGAAATTGGAACCAAGTGAAGAAGATATAAAGATTACTGATAGAATGAGCCAGATTTGCAGCTTATTGGGGATTGGGCTTACGGATCATGTGATTGTTGGCCCGGTAAATGAGTATTTTTCTTTTCGGGAAGCAAAACGAATGCCAATACCTAATATACAATATAGGTATAGATTGTATCTGCTGAAATTTTGATGTCTTTTAAGAGCAATCGAGTTCTCCATCTATATAAAACGAACCGATGTTTTATGCTTTTTTCTTCTTCCGTTGGTTCACCTGCAGTAAAATGATATCCTTCTTTTTCAAGAGCATGTTGTGCAAGCCCGAGCTTACCAATTAGATATTTTCGTCTGGCCGGTGTTAAGTGAGTAGATTTCAGCTCTCTTAAACATATATCAGATATCGCTTCATTTCTCGAGAAGAAGTCCTGCTCGTTATAACGAAAAGGAATACCTGTATCATGACATATCCTATAGGTATCAATCCCATCGACTATGATTTTATTCCATGAGATTATGGTTGTCTGCAATCCCTCATAGGTTAGCTGATGCTTTATTTCTGTAAGTTCATCTTCGGTTCTGGGAACAAATAAACGTGAGAATTCTTTGTCTATGATAAGAGTATAAAGTTGCTTACTGTCCATTTATATAAGTTCTCCTTCCCGGAAAGCGTTCATCTCTTTCATATGAAAGACAGCCAGATTTTCATGCTTGATAAAATGTCCCTGAATATAGTATTTTTTATGGTCATTATTTTTCATTAAGGTATTTACTATCGATTTTATGAGGTCCTTACTATAAAATTCGCAGCAATGTGTATCTTTGATGATGTCCCACTTTATACGCTCGGATCTGTAATCGTTTTCTCTGCAGCTTTTTATCGCAATGGTTGCACTTCGTGGATTGATCATAATCTGTATGTAATCAGGATCCTTCAACAGGTGCAGTGTATTGCGGTGTATTCGTATCAGATTGTTCTGTAGATCCAGCACCAGCGATGGCTGGTTCTGTCGAATTAATTGTGAGTTGTTCATAGTTTTCAACATTATCAGTTACCTCACTTTCTGATGGTGCTTTGATATCGGATGCTACCTGCTTTTTGGGTGAATTATCCTTTTCAAGTCCAAATACGGTATATCCCTTAAATGTGTTGATCTGCATTCTTGATTTGTGTTCATCAACAGGAAGACCGAACTGTGTTTTCCAGTCCTCAGGATAAGAAGGAACTCTTGAAGGAGTACTGGTTCCATCATCCTTGATATTTCTTTTATACATCTCTGCATCTTCGAGATTAAAGACAAAGAGCATATCATTTCCGGAGCGAATCAGTTTACCCAATAGCTTATAACGATGAGAATTGCTCCAATTCATTAATGCCATTACCTTTGCAAAAAACACCGGACAAGTGATTTGCTTTGGTGATCTTTTGGCTGTGGCAGAACACCACCTAAAAGCATCTTTTTCATCTTCGTGACAAGGCCTTACAGCAAGCTTCTTGTTGTCCGGGTTAACAAGGATTTGAATGTATTCAAATTCAGGAAGCTTTTTAATGCAGGCAGTGTTCACTGAAACACGATTATTGTTTAATGTAAAGGATGGTTCATATGTGTGTGCAAAGAATTCACCCCTTACAACTTGGAATCCATCATAGCTGAAATCCTGATCATCATAGACTTCCATACCGGATGCGGAATTATCATTACTCATTGTAAACCTCCTGTTTTATATCTTTTATGATGCTTTTGATTCCATGAGCAATCTCAGAAGGACTGGATAAAGATAAAGGCTCGGGATCATATGAAGTAGCTGATATCTGTGTATTCCATTCACTTGATTCATCAAATGGAAAGATTTCTGCAGTACTGTTTTGTTGATAATACTTGGAACCAAAATTATCTGACCATTCCTCAGGATAAGCCACAAAATTATTATTGGCTGACAACGGAGCAATATCGTCATCGAAGACCGGTGTGGCAATATCGGAATCTGGATCACTATCTTCGAACGTTGAATTGGGAATTAAGATTTCCATTTCCTGCAGGTTGAAAATCAAGATTTCCTCATTTCCCTTTTTACGTTTTGTGCCGGATATTCTGTATTTGCACTGAATATCCCAACCAAACAGCTCATATAGGTTTGGCAGAAAAGCAGAGCCGGCAATCGGTCTTGGATATTTTTTCTCATTTTTCATTTTTGCCCATTGAACGGCATTCTTATTATCTGACGTGGTTGGTCTGATAACAAATAAAAAGTAATCAGGCTGTACCAGCATTTCAATAAAGAGTGAATCCAGCTTCTTTAGGCTTTCAGAGCTAAATGTTATTTTATTTGAACTGAAAGTAAGACTAATGATGCTCTTAGAACCATAACAATAGATGCTCCACTAGGTGGATATCAGGCATGGGAAACATGCTGGTGATTGTGGAAAAGTTCAAGAAATAGCATTGTTTGACCACAGCAAGGACACTAGATTGGGTCATAACCGAAGGGAGAAAGAGTACAATCACGCCAGCGGTTGAAAGAAAAATAGCCTGTTTTTCATTTGAGAGGGCACGATTTAGTTTTTGGTCAGATTTTCGATGTCTTGCATAAACACCGTAGTAGCGGATTTGTTTAAAGTTTTTTTCGGGTATGTGCTGAATTAATCGTTCTATAAAGTTGAGAACGGGAACGATTTCTACACCAAACTGTACGTTTGGACATTAATCGACATATGAAATGATAATTTCCCAAAATGAACACATATATTTACATTTTACAAAGTTTTTGGATAATTACAAGAATATTAAATGCTATATGTACAAATAATGGAATATATTAACATATAATGTACAATTCTCAAAATATAAACAGAAAATTGTCCAAAGCAACAGAGAAATGTAATGACTTAATCCAGCAAAATGGAATGACAATAATTACCATATATGATACAGTATCCATAGTCTAAATGGATTTACTTGGCGGTTCCGCTACTATTTTCCTACCGTAAGGTTTTATGAGAAGTTATTGAACAAATAACTAATCAACAAGTAACCAATCCACAAATCAAAAGAAAAGTATTGTACAAAGGGCAAAATCTCCATATAATAGAGATGTAAGGGAATACTATATTCATTCTTTCTCTGTGTAGGTGTATTTTGAGTGATTTTGCACTTGTATCATGCACATGGAGGAGAACGAATGGAACATGTAACAGGTAAGGAAAACAGGAGTTATAAAAACAGCGTCTTTGTGGATAAGTCGAGCAGGCAGTCAAGGAATGTATAGAAAAGGGGATACTAAGAGAGTATTTAAAACGGAAAGGAAGCGAGGTGGTAAATATGCTGATAGCAGAATACGATTATGCGACCGACATACGGATACAGAGAGAAGAAGCACGCGAGGAAGGTATACAGTGTGGATTGAGGCAAGGAATAGAACAAGGAATAGAACAAGGAATAGAGTTGGGCCGAAAGGAAAGCCGAGAAAAAGCAATTAGAGTAATGATAAATACATGTAAATCCTTTGGTGCGACAAGTACAGAAACAATAAAGCACATTATGGAAGGGTTTGATCTTCCCGAGGATGAAGCAAAGAAAAAAATAGAAGAGTATTGGCAGTGCTGTAATCAAGATGAATAGCCAATACTGAGGAAAAGACATGGATGACCAATATAATGAATTGACACAAAAGAT
>JAAYYM010000017.1 GCA_012515365.1 Clostridia bacterium | reverse complement strand
TAACGTCACCTCCTTTTGTGCACGAAAAAGGAGCAGCCTTTGTTGCTCCTAATGAGTCGCCGTTCATTTGCTTTGTGTCATAAATTAATGGAATTTGTCAAGAAAATTGTATCGTTGTTATTTTTCAGGCAGATATTCTTGACATAGCAGATGAGGTGTGCTAAATTACAATTAGTACGAACGTACTATTGCTGAATTTTGAAGCTCGTGAAAATGGAGGGTAACAATGAAAGTCAAGGTTCAATACACAACAATTATTGTAAAAAATCTCGATGAATCTGTAAAGTTCTATAGAGAGGTTCTTGGATTTACGGAAGGGTATCATGTGGATTTACCAGATGGACAGATTACAATCATGAATAGTGATGGTGGTGCATCGATTGAACTGATCGAGAATAAAAGCTTCAATATCGGTATGTATTCCGTAGGAACAGATGTCGATAATCTGGACGAAGTTGTTGGACATCTAAAGGAAAAGGGGTATCAGACAACAGGCCCGGTGATTCCAACATCAGTAGGGAAAATGACATTTGTGGAGGACCCAAGCGGTAATAGAATATGTTTAATTGAACATTCAAAAGAATATAAAGCAAAGTATATGTAATCCAAGCATTTCATCAAAGGGTGGTTAGGGATTGAGTAATAAGGATACAAAGCAGGAAATACTGGATTGTGCCAGAGAACTATTTAATAAGCGTGGATATAATGGAGTTTCTATGGGAGATATTGCTGGTTGCGTAGGAATCAGCAAGGGAAATCTCACGTATCATTTCTGCAAAAAAGAAGATATTATCGAAGGAATGCTTTCTAAACAGGAGGGAGATGGGTTTCTTGAGGAGATAAAGTCTCTTTCAGACTTAGAGTCGGCACTAATGGATGTCCGTAATGTCGTTGAAAAGTATTCCTTTTACTTCCTTTATCATGCCCAACTAGGACAAATATCTGAAAGCATCCTGCAAAAGCAAAAAATCCAGTACATTAAAGCACATACCGTTTTCCTCAAGGGCTTTTATAATCTTAACAGGACCGGTTTCTTTCGTGACGAATTGTATAAGGGCGAATATGAATGCCTGGTTGATAACATATACATGTCGGCAATATATTGGAAGCCGTATCAATCCCTCAGAGAAATCAGTACGGATTCTGATGACATATGCCGACATGCGTGGAAATCAATTTATCCCATCTTGACGTTAAAAGGAAAAACTGAACTTGAAAATGTCGTCAGGTTATTTTAGGATGAGGTCTGAAAATGGGTGCCAATTACCCATTACGGTTGTTGGATGCTTTGATTCTGTGTTAATATAGTATAAAAACATGTGAGTAATGATAACCGATGGTGTTATTGCACAGACTTGCAGACAATAAAAATTCACAAGAAAGGAAATGCTATGAATAGCAGTAAAAATAAGTATTCAAAAATTACACAAGATATCGTGCACCTGGCGGAACTTGCCTGCAACACGAGTACAATAAGCCCAGAACTGTACGAAAAATATGAAGTAAAGCGGGGACTGCGTGATATTAATGGAAAAGGTGTTCTCACAGGTCTCACAGAGATTTCCGAGATTCAGGCTTTTATCAAAGAGGGCGACCTAACGGTACCTGCAGAGGGGAAGCTCTTCTACAGAGGCATCGATATAGAACAGATCATCTCAGGTATCATGAAGGAAAAACGATTTGGATTCGAAGAAGTTACTTACCTGCTGCTTTATGGTGCGCTTCCGTCAGAAAATCAACTGAGTAAATTCACCCAAATCCTTGCGGGATATCGAACTCTGCCGACAAATTTTGTCCGAGATGTAATAATGAAGGCACCCACCAACGACATGATGAATACGCTGTCGCGCAGTGTGCTCACTTTATTTGCTTATGATGACAATGCAAATGATATATCCTTACCCAATGTAATGCGGCAGTGCCTTCAACTGATCGCCAATTTTCCTGTGCTTTCTGTTTATGGGTATCAGGCTTACAGCCACTATATTCAAGGTAACAGTCTGGTTATTCACACGCCGAAGCCCGAACTGTCTACGGCAGAGAATATATTGCATATGCTGCGGCAGGACAGCAAGTATTCAGAAATGGAGGCGCATATTCTTGATGTGGCCTTGATTCTCCATGCAGAGCATGGAGGCGGCAACAATTCTACCTTTACGACTCATGTTGTGACCTCCAGCGGATCTGATACCTATTCGACCATTGCAGCAGCGCTGAGCTCGCTCAAAGGACCGAAGCATGGGGGCGCAAATATTAAGGTTATTCAAATGTTTGAGGATATGAAGAAAATAATATCCGACTGGAAGAATGAAAAAGAAGTGAAGGAGTATCTCTTAGCCCTTCTGAATAAGAAGGCGTTTGATAAAGCCGGACTCATTTATGGCATGGGGCATGCTGTCTACTCTCTGTCAGACCCGAGAGCGAACATTCTCAAAACCTTTGTTAAGGAATTGTCTGAAGAAAAGGGGATGGAGGAGGAGTTTCAGTTCTTTTCTCTTGTTGAAAAGCTCGCCCCTGAGGTTATTGCCGAAGAGCGCAAAATTTACAAAGGTGTCAGTGCTAATGTCGATTTTTACAGCGGGCTCGTCTACCATATGCTGGGTTTGCCGTTAGAACTCTTTACCCCCATTTTTGCCATTGCTCGCATCTCGGGATGGAGTGCCCATCGGGCAGAAGAGTTGATTAATGGAAACAAGATTATTCGGCCTGCATACATGAGCGTAGCGAAACGGAGGGAATACATTCCACTGGCGGATAGAACCTGATGCGATCAGTAGC
>JAAYYM010000137.1 GCA_012515365.1 Clostridia bacterium | reverse complement strand
TCCACCATATTTTGCAAATCCAGATCGATTATAGATGTGTGTCAGAGGATCATAGCTCCAGATTGAATCAAGGCGTTTGATCATTGCACGCATCATCATTTGTTTTCGGATTGTTTCAACTGTATTGCCAATTTCCATTAGCAACGTATAAAAGATTTTGTTTTTTAATGAAAAGGTACTGTTTCCAAAAATACAATAGCCATAAGTCCGATCTCTGAAATGTAACGGAGAAATTGTATAAACGATTTTTTTCTTCTTTGACTCCTTTACGCGTTTTAGAAAACCGGAAAAATCCATTTTGATATCTTCCAAAAACTGTCCCTGTTCAAAGCCTAATAATAAGGTTGTTTTATCTCCATACCCCTCTTTTAAATATCTGGTATCATCTATGTATTCCTTATACAGATCAAGTTTATCCTCTGTATCTGAGAAATCATCCGAAAGAAAGAAATATGCTTCCTCACAGTCTATTTGCGGAAGATACTTCTTTAGGCATGTTTTTAGCTGTTTAAAGGTTTCTACACTTGTGAGATCAACCGACATACTACGAGTAAGCTCTAAATATTTATCATTATCACTTTTTTCATCAAAATGCATCTTGCGAAATTCGGAATTGTCTATTTTGCTGTGCGTCTCACAGCCACAGCTTTCTCTCAACTTGGTCTGGGTTTTGACAGAAATGCGGTTTCCTACATGCTTTGACTGAGCAGAATCATCCAAAAGCAGCTTAATTGCCGTATAACCTACTTCCTCCTGTCTTCTTGCTACTGTAGTAAGTGAAGGTACATGGTATTTTGCGTCGTAATCATCATCAAATCCTGTTATCGCCACATCCTGCGGAACCCGATATCCATGATCTTCTAAGAATTCCAAAGCACCTAATGCCATAACATCATTTGCTGAAACTATCGCTTGTGGGAACTCAAGTTTAGAAGATAAAAATTGCTGAATTGCTGGAATTGCACTTTCTTTTAAGAAGGTTCCTTCTTCATAAACACGTTCTTGTTCAAACGGAATCTGATGCTCGCTTAACGCCTCTTTATAGGCTTCATAACGCTGAATGGCTTCCGGATTAGATAAGGGACCTGAAATATAGTTGATTCTTGTAAACCCATGTACTTCAATCAAATGATCTACAATTTTCCTCATAGCTATTTTGTTGTCAATACAGACATTCAACATATTATCATCATCACGCTCTATGCCAATTGCAGGGATTTTGGAAGTTTTGATCTTATCTGCTACCTCTTTCAGCATTTTTTCAGAACCAATTGTACTGTTTAAGAGAACAACTCCATCAAATTCATCAAACTTAGGCAGACTGTAGATATTATACTCGCCTATGTCATGCTGATAGGCATTATCATATCTTCTTGAGCATGTAAAGATAAATGTATTGGCATCATAATCGTCCATACATTTTTGTATTCCACATAACATTCTTCGAGCATGATTTACATAGATCCCTGCAGTAACAACCGCTATGTTCTTTGTATCTTTCATACAGCCATCCTCTGTCACTTCTTGTGAACTTCAATTACCTGATTTTAGCGCTTTAGCAAAAAAAACAAGGG
>JAAYYM010000136.1 GCA_012515365.1 Clostridia bacterium | reverse complement strand
TTTCGTTTTGCATAATATGTCTCAAGCACAAGAGAAATAGAGTCATAATCCTTGATGACAGAGCCTGTATACTGTGACAGATGAACAGATGCAAATTCAACAGGCATATCTTGTTCAAATATAATATTAGGTGCAAATTTGTGTTCCTTTACTTCCTGCATCAGCCACAGCAGATGGTGAAAAAGATGAAGGCTGCTTTCTTCGGTTAAGACCGAAGAGGGAAGCGAAGAATCAATCTGCGCACGATAACACAATTCTTCGGCAATCGTAGGAGAAATTCCAGTATAACTACTGTAAAGTGCTTTTGCCAGAGTGATGGATTTTCCCATTAAGGTATCTTTGAATAATTTGGATGCATCTGCCTCATTTGTTTCTACAATGGCGAGCGGATCCTGTTTATCCTGTGTTTGTGGGATAAAGTAGTCATGCCCGGGAAGAACTTCTCTTACAGAGCTGACAGCACCGGAAATATGTTTGATACTGTCAATGATCACATTCTGATCATTTAAAAATATAATATTGCTGTGCTTTCCCATGATTTCGATTACAAGCTTTTTACGGCACAAATCGCCCATTTCATCCAGATGTTCAATCTCCATAGAGATGATCCTCTCGAGAGAAGGTTGCGTAATGGATATAATACGTCCGTTTTGAATATGCTTTCTGAGCAGCATGCAGAAATTTGGTGCAGTCATAGGGCTTTGTTTGTTTTGTTCTGTTAAATATAAAAACGGCAAAGAAGCTCCCGCTGAAATCAGGAGTCTGTACTGAGAGCTTTTATTTTTAACAGTGATCAGCAGTTCGTCATTTTCCGGCTGCGCTATTTTATAGATACGTCCTTCAAGAAGCGTTTCGTTTAATTCGTATACGATATTTGCGATTGTAATACCATCCAGTGCCATAGTCAGGTCCTCTTTTCCAGTCATTCCTGCATCTGCGCTCAGGCAGAAAACAAGATATAAATAGAATATAGCACATGTTTCGTTACTTGACTAGGGTCAGTGAATAGACTATAATAACAAGGAATGTTTAAAAAAGGTAGGAGACGACAGATGATAAAGAGTATGACCGGATTCGGCAGATATGAAATGGCTGATGAAAAAAGAAAAATCACGGTAGAAATGAAGGCAGTGAACCATAGATATCTGGATATGAATTTGAAAATGCCCAAAAAATTCAGCTTTTTTGAATCTGCGATCCGTGGAACCTTGAAAAAATATATACAGCGTGGTAAAGTCGATATTTACATTACGTATGAAGATTTTACCGAAAATAACGTAAGCATCCGTTATAATAAGGATATTGCAGAGGAATATATGAAATATCTGAACGAGATGGCAGAGCAGTTCTCACTTGAAAAAGATATCCGTGTTTCTACACTTTCCAGATATCCGGAAGTGTTGTCTATGGAAGAACAGGTCATGGATGAAGAAGAAATCTGGAAGAACCTTGAGCATGCAGTTTCAAAAGCAGCAGAAGCATTTGTTGAAACAAGGATTAAAGAAGGAGAGAACTTAAAAGAGGATTTACTAAAGAAATTAGATGGAATGCTCGAAATGGTTACTTATATAGAAGAGCGTTCACCTGAAATTATAGAGGCATATAAAACAAAACTGGAAGATAAGGTCAAGGAATTGCTTGGTGATGCACAGATCGATGAAAACCGCATACTGAGTGAAGTGACAATTTTTGCTGATAAGATTTGTGTAGATGAAGAGACCGTCAGACTGAAAAGTCATATTACAAGCACGAAAACAACACTTGAAGAGGGCGGCAGCATAGGAAGAAAGCTTGATTTTATTGCTCAGGAAATGAATCGAGAGGCCAATACGATCCTGTCAAAGTCCAATGATCTGGACACCTCAAATAAAGCGATTGATTTAAAAACAGAAATCGAGAAGGTCAGAGAACAGATTCAGAACATTGAATAGTGGGAGGCAACGATGAATACACGTGGAATTTTACTGGTTGTATCTGGGTTTGCAGGCTCTGGAAAGGGGACCGTTATGAAAGCCCTGATGAAAGAGCACGATAACTATGCACTTTCAATTTCTGCTACGACCAGACAGCCCAGAAGGGGCGAAGAAAACGGACGCGAATACTTCTTTGTGACAAAGGATAAATTTGAATCCATGATTGCGCATGAGGAATTACTTGAATATGCACAATATGTTGATAATTATTATGGAACACCAAAATTTTATGTTGATGAACAGCTGGCTGCAGGTAAAGATGTAATCTTGGAAATAGAGACACAGGGAGCGCTGATCATCAAAGAAAAATATCCGGATACATTGTTATGTTTTGTTATGCCGCCAAGTATTAAAGAACTTCACCGCAGATTGGTGGAGCGTGGCACAGAAACAGAAGATGTCATTGCATTAAGAATGCAACAGGGAATCAGAGAAGCACAGGCAATAGAAAAATATGATTATCTGGTAATCAATGATGATGTAGATGAGTGTGTCAGACGATTACATGAAACCATTCAAAGTGCCCATTATTCCACGACACGTAATAAAGAAATGATTGAAAAAG
>JAAYYM010000135.1 GCA_012515365.1 Clostridia bacterium | reverse complement strand
TGACACACCGCAGCAGGAACCTCCTTTTCTGAATTTCCGAAAAAATGAAAACACACAGCCTGCAATAATCAGAATAACCGGAATTAAAACCAATATCGTTGCAAGATTCATGATCCAATCCTTCCTTCCGGCATCTTTTTTTTCTCCCAAAATACCACCGACCGGTCATTCTGACAATGATTACAGCCCTTGCATTTCTTGCAGTTATTCTCACAGTCCGAACCGTTCATAACTGTTTTCTTTACATAGCCAAGCTTCGCATAATGTTCCAGCCTGGCTTCTATCATTTCCGATGTCGTTCCCAATTCCTCTGCGAGCTGCGCCGTGGAACGAATATTTTGATTCTCTAATATAGCCAGCAAATTTTTCATGATGCGATCCCTTCATCATTTACAGGCTTCAAACCAATGGTTCAAAGCCTGCAATCTTAAGCGTCCACTTTAAGGAATGTGTTTCCTGATAGGTAGATGCAACTGCCATCAGACACGGAATATTGAACGTGACCGCAATCATAAATGCAAGTAATTCATTCATGATCAACCTTGGCTGTGGTTAGCTTTCCCTAGCCGCAGCCAATAGCTTCGCGGTTAGCGTATGCTAACCACAGATAATAATATCACATGTTCATATATGAGTCAAATGATTTCTATTTGACGAAAAATGCCTTAAAATTACCAAATAGCTAAGATTGTTTCGCTCTCTTTTCAAAAAACAAAAATGCGATTACACACAAAAAAATCTGAATGACCGAGGATGCCGGAGTCGCCAGTCCAATGAGAAACAAAGAACCGTTCCCAATTTTCCCAAACAGATACACCAGTGGTACTCTTACGCAAAATGCCCCTACAATTCCCTGTATCATAACAAACATTGTCCTTTCACATCCGTTAAAATAGCCCATAAAGCAGAACAATGCCGCCGTCAACAAGCAATCAATCGCATATGCTTTCAAATAAGAATGTGCTGCTGCAATCACCTGTGCATCATTCGAGAATACAGCCGCCAGCATAGAACCGCCAAAGAAAGCAAGTGCTCCCATAGCAGCTCCTGCTGCCAGCGCTGTTTCAATCCCATATTTTAATGCTTTCTTTGAACGTTCCTGCTTTCCGGCTGCATTATTCTGTGCCACAAAAGCAGCCATCGACTGCATATAAGCAGATGCCACAAGCATCAGAAACGCACACACCTTTTCCCCGACACCAATTCCAGCAGACTCTACAACACCCATTGCATTTACTGTGGACTGAATAAAGATAAAAGAAAATCCTACTAGCAGTTCCTGCAATGCAACTGGTGTTCCAATCATCATAATTTTTTTTGCATACGTCGGAGTAAGGCGAATATCCGTCCTTTCCAATCTAAATGGCAGTTTCCTGCGCCGAATCAGAATAAGAGAAATCACGACACTGACTGCCTGCGCAAAAACGGTAGCAAGCGCTGCACCCTTTGCGCCCATCTGAAATACAATCACCAACAAAAGATCTGCCACAATATTTACAATGCAGGCGATGGCGACCGTAAGTAGTGGCGTTTTAGAATCCCCAATCCCGCGAAAAACAGCACCGATCACATTATAAGTGACAATAAAAATACTTCCGGCACCGCAAATACGAATATAGCCCATCGTCTGTGCCATAGCATTTTCCGGTGCATGCATCATAACTGCAATATTCTTTGCAAAAACCATCAGCAATACTGTTAATATGACCGCAATGATGCCAAACAGAGTAATCCCTACACCAATCCCTTTACCCGCACGCTTCTCATCTCTGCACCCAATGGCCTCCGCCACTAACACGGTTACGCCAAGTGCAAAACCTGTAATCACACTTCCAAGAACTGCCATAAACATACTGCCTGTTGCAACTCCGGATTGTTCCGTAACATGGGCAAATTTTCCCACCACCAGCAAATCCACAGCACCATACATTGCCTGTAAAAACAGCGCTGCAAAAACCGGAACAGCAAATTGCAAGAGTGTTGCAAGAATTCCTCCATCTGTCAATCTCTTTTCATTCATTTTTATAGCCTCCATTTTTATTCATTTATATGCTCCATTCCTTCATCAAAAAAGGCTGAACAAGTATCAGAAATAACTCTGACATCTTATCCAGCCAATAGAATCCAGTCTATTAACCCTCCGATGAACCTTAAATCATCAACGCTGCCTCTCCGCGAGCCAGTTTCTTCCACTCCAACATTTTATCATATATCTTACGTTTAAAAACCATTGCAAGCAACTCCTACAAGCCTTATTATAACTTGTATGACCGAAATTCGCAAATCTTATTCTCCACTTTTTCACGAAATAGACTTAACATCAACAAGTCAAAGATACCCAACTTATTCATATTGGAAATCGTGTACGATTATCTTACTGTTTTGTGATCACTGCAATTGCACATGGAATTTTTCCTTCCACAATGGAATATTCTGCATTGTTATAACCACAATTTTCAAAAAACCTTTGATAGGTTTCATAATTAAATTGACCTTTAAAGTCTGCTCCGGCTTTTCCGATTGCTTTTACAAGCCAATTTGGTTTTCCACTGTTTTGCTTATTCACATAAGTGGGTATAATGATTTTTCCTTCAGGTTTACATACTCTTTCAAGTTCCTTTAATGCCATTTTCGGATGATCCAGTAAATGAATCACATTTCCGGCAACCACCTTATCAAAGCTGTTCGATTCATAAGAAAGTTCCATAATATTTGCTTCGCAAATTTGAACATTTTTTAGATGTGAACAATTTTTCTTTGCCTGCTTTAACATTCCAACTGCAAAATCCGTTGCAATTAATTTTTCACATTTTGCACCTATATGCTTACTCAGCATTCCCGTTCCACAGGCGCACTCCAGCACCTTGTCCTCTGCGCAAATCAAATCTTTTACTCTTTTGCACAGTTCTCTGTTTACTTTTCCGTTATAAAAATCTTCAAAAAAATCATAAAATACAGCTACTTGATCCCAAAACATGTTTCCACCTCTCTCTTGAATATTTAATCATTTTATTTTTGCATTGTATCCTAATTAGGATCCATATTTCATATCACATTCATCTCCCCAAGAGTAAATAACCGTTCCATTTTTTTCGTTCCAACAGTTCCATTCTAATACCTTTCGTTATAACGTGAAAATCATTTCTTTTGATAAATGCAATGTTCGGCAGATACAAATTCATAGCCTGTCTTTTCAACAATCTCTTTTAGTTTCTCATCTAGAATATCATCCTCTGTTAAAATCACAGTCTGTTCTTTCTTATGTGACGATGAAACCTTTTTCACCTGAAATGCATTTCTGAAAGTATCGTTCATATGTGCTTCACACATTGAACATGCCATTCCGTTGATATTGATTTTTATTTCATACATGACCGTTCACTCCTTAGTGTTTATTCATTATTTTTCATTCATTATTTTTCATTCATTATTTTACTTTCCGAACAACGCAGTGTAGGCGGAATCCTTCGCGTACCTCATAGGATTCTAGTTTTAATCCACTGTCCCTGCATAGTTTCTGTATATCCTCTCTAGTGTAAGTGTGGACATCCCCTTTTTTGCAAAGTATATTAAACAAAGGTATCTCGACATGGTTGAAAAACCACATCATAAAGCGACTCTTTGAAGCCATATCTCTTAGTATGAATCTTCCTCCCGGTCTTAAGACTCTAGATAAACTATGAAAAAAATCTTCCGGATTCGGATAATGATGAAAACTCATGGAGCAGGTTACTACATCAAAACTGTCAGTGTCAAAAGGTAGATTTTCACAATCGCCCACCACAAAATTAACATTGGGCATTTCCTTTTTCTTTGCAACATGAATCATATGTTCCGACAAATCAATTCCTGTACTATTGATTACCACCGTTGTGGATTTTATCTTATTTTTTTGATTAGTTTTGCCTAACTCTTTTATATTATAACACCAAATAAATATTTGTGAAGTTTTTTCTTATTTCAAAATCAAGTTTGAATAATCATATTCTTTTCAGTAAAAAAATAGCTAAAGTACAATTTACTAAATCAATCTTTAGTAATATGTACTTTAGCTATATAAAAATGTCAATTTATATTATTTTATAAAAAATCCTATACTTTGAATTACCAATGCTAATATCAGCAAAATCTTCTCCCAACTTCGAAGCATCATATGAGGTACATGTTTCATATACGCTTCATATTGTGTTCCAAAGGCAGGAATCAATTTCTTCTTTTCTTCAAATACAGCATTCAGATATTGAACTGTACAAAATATCAGAAGCATTCCGGCTCCCAGCCATTCATGATATTTATCACCTGTGACCTGAAATGCCATCAGAAAAAGACGTACCCCTTTTGTACGTCTTTTATTTTAAAATTAGCCCAATGGAATGTCTAATACCCAGACTGCATACTTTGATATTCAATTTTTGTATTCCTTATAACTGCTTGCCCTTTTAATTCCAAATCAAGCAATCTTCCAGCTTGCCGCTTCTTTTCTTTCCTGTACGAAGTTTGCGTAGATTCCAGTCTGCTTCATTAATTCTTCATGACTGCCTCTTTGTACGATTCTGCCGTCATCCACTACTAATATCTGGTCTGCATTTCGCACCGTCTTTAGTCTGTGTGCAATCATAATAATCGTCTTATCATGGGTCAGCGCCTCGATTGCTTTCTGTAACTGATCTTCATTTTCCGGGTCTACATTTGCAGTGGCTTCGTCCAAAATAACAATCGGAGCGTCTTTTAACATGGCCCTCGCAATTGACAATCGCTGCTTCTCGCCACCGGACAGACTGGCACCGCCCTCGCCTATGATTGTCTGATATCCATCCGGCAGACTTTCAATAAATTCTTCGCAGCATGCCTTTCTTGCTGCTTCCACCACTTCTTCATGCGTTGCATCCGGCTTTCCGAACTTAATGTTATTTTCGATTGTATCAGCAAACAGATAGACATTCTGAAACACCATACTGATCTGATCCATTAGGGATTCCAGCGTATAATTTCTGATATCCTGTCCGCCGATTTTGATACAGCCGCTGTCCACATCCCAGAACCGTGCAATCAGATTGGTCAGCGTAGTCTTACCACTTCCCGATGGTCCGATTACAGCGGTGGTGGTCTTATCCGGAATCACCAGCGATACATCATGCAGGATTTCCTTATGATCGTATGAAAAAGACACGCTCTCCATTTCAATGGTATGCTCCTTCGGCAGAATCATTTTTCCCTTTTCATCAAGCTGTGGAATGTCATCCATCTGCTGTGTATGGTCAATGGAACTGCTGACCAGACGCAGTAGGGAAAGTCCGCTTCCGGCAGATTCAATCTGTGCAAATACAAGGAACGACATAATGATTGTCATCAGTGTATTTGCAGTACTCATAGTACCGTTTATATGAAAAATAACTGCCACAAGAATCATACCAATACTAAACATTCGCAGTAAGATTCCCTGTACGATCATGTATGGGGTAAACAGCCGCTCCATACCAAGGTTACTCTTGCGGTTATATTCCAGTGCATCCTGCAGTGTCCTGTCACCCTTTCCGGCAAGATTAAATGATTTGACTACACTCATTCCCTGTACATACTCAAGGACAGCACTTACCAGCATTGCTTCTGATTTCTGACGATGAGGTGCAAGTGTCCTGGATTTCTTCTCCATGCGGGAAGTAATCAGCAAATAAAGCAAATTTCCGACTGACACAATGATGCCGATTCTAAAATCCCAGCAGAGAATCATCAGTGCAAAGACAACCGCATTAATGAGGCCGCTCAGAATGCCAACTAACACCATAGGCGCAATTGTTTCAATATTTTCCAGTACCGTCGTAGAGACACCTGTGAGTTCTCCCAAACTGTTTTCATTGAAATATCCCATTGGCACGCTTTTCATACGGTTTGCAATATCAATTCTCTTATTTGCCGCCATAAAATATCCGGCGTGTGTCTGCTCCAGCTGTGAGAAGTTCTTGGTGACAGCCGTTCCCAATATACTGACCAGTACGAGTGCTAATGCAAGCAGGGTAGTCCCCGCGCCTGCCTTTTTCTCCAAAACTGCCTGTATCACTATATAAATTGCTCCGATTTCCATCATGCGTAGAATTGCATTCACAAAACAGAAAAAAACTGACTTATTGATATTCTTTACTTCATCGCCTGAAAAACGCCATATCTTTCTGATTGCTTCTATCATGCTGCATCACCCTCCTTGATTCCCATATGTGCCCGCCACATCTTCTGATACAGAGGACATCCGGTCAGCAGTTCTTCATGCGTTCCCGTAGCCTCGATTGTACCTTCCTTCACGACCACAATCTGGTCTGCATCTGTGATGGTCGAAAGTCTGTGGGCGATCACGATAACTGTTTTGCCCTGAATCAGATTCGCAACCGCACGCTGAATCACTGCTTCATTTTCCGGATCAATGTAGGCTGTCGCTTCATCCAGAATAATCACTTTGGCATCCTTTAACATTGCCCTTGCAATTGCAATTCTCTGACGCTCGCCACCTGACAGATGCGTTCCGCCGCCTCCGACTCTTGTATCATAACCGTTCTCCAGATTCTGAATCAGATCATCACAGCCTGCGGCTTTTGCCACTGCTTCTATCTCTGCATCCGTTGCCGTTATTCTTCCCATGCGGATATTTTCTCGCACGGTATCATCAAATAAATAATTGTCCTGTGATACAAATGCCACCTGATCATATAACTGCTCTAACGGAATGTTCTTCTCCGCCTCACCTCCAAGGGTGATAGTTCCTCTTTTCACATCCCAAAAGCCTGCAATCAATTTTGCGATGGTGGATTTACCTCCGCCCGACGGTCCGACCAGTGCTGTCATAGTGCCTGCCGGAATTTTCAGACTGACCTCATGCAGGATTTTGGTTTCTTCATGATAGGAAAAGCATACATCTTTCATTTCAATATCAGGTTCTCCGAGTGTTGCCCGGATGTCCGTATGCTGCTGCTCTTCCCCATTCAGGATTTCATCTACAGCACCTACGGTTGTAGTAATCTTAGCCAGATTATCCACAAATCCCATTGCTGCCAATAAGGGGCCTGCAATGCTCAATGATAAAATAATACAGGTCAGAAAAGTTTCCACACTCAATGTACCACTTCGATAAAGCAGCCATCCAAGCGGAAGTACCGTGATCAGTGTGGTCGGTGCAATTGCATACGAAAGAGACATCTTGAACTGGCAGCGTTTCATCCAGTTATAGTAGTAAGAGGCATTTGCCAATACGCGGTCAGAAAATTTCTCATAGGAATGTTTTCCCTGATTAAATGCTTTGATGACCTCAATACCGCCTATGTATTCTACGATTGTCTCATTCATTGCCTGTGTTGTTTGAACCGCACCTTCAAAATCCTTTCCGTAACCACCCATGACAGTCATCATAAATGCCATGCCCACCGGAATGGAAATCAACGAAATCAAAGCCATGCGCCAGTCCAGAATAAACAGATAAATCACAACACAAAGTGGTCCGATGAGATTCGAAGTCATCTCCGGAAGCAGATGGGCAAGTGTCGTCTCCATACTCTCCACCTGATCCACGATGATCTGTTTCATACGACCGCCGGAAATATCCATAACCGTACCAAGCGGAAGTTTCGGCAATTTTTCAAGGATCCTCTGTCGGATATCCTTTAAAATTGAAAATGTTGCTTCATGGGAAACCGACAGCGCCAAATTATAAAACAACGTGCGCATCACATAACCAATCAGTCCAATCAGACACCACACCAGATAATAGGATAATTCCTTTTGATTTTGCACAACACCGATGATGACCTGCGCTGCTGCAATAAACGGTGCAATACCGCACACGACGCCAATCAGTGCCATGATAATGGCGCGGATTAATGCCGCATGCTTTCTTTCTCCCAGTTCCCATATTCTTAGTAACGGGCTTTTTTGTTTCATGTTAGTTACTCCTCCTTTGTTTCAGGCTTCCTTCCCATTCCTGAAAATGCCTGAATATGCGCTTCGTTTTGTTGATTCAACGGATAGAATTCTTCTACTGTTCCGTTTTCCAAATGCAGAATATCGGTACAGCATTTCATGATCAGTTCCAAATCATGTGTGATTACAAAAACCGTTTTTCCCATCTCACCAAGTTTTCGCAAATTTGCCGCCACTTGATTCATATGACGGTAATCCAGTCCGCTGGTTGGTTCATCAAACAAGATGATTTTTCGTCCCGATGCCATAGCAGAGGCAATTGCACACCGTTGTTTCTGTCCACCAGACAGTGCCATAGGATGTGCCTGCGCATATTCCAGCAAATCCATATCCCTAAGAATTTCTTTTGCTGCTTCCTCTTTTTGATGTTCCTCCCTATCATCTTCATTCAGACTGAGCAATACCTCGTCAAGTACACTTTCAGTAAATAACTGATGGTTCACATCCTGCATGACCAGATAACAATTTCTGAGACGTTCCTTTGAGCGATAGCATTTTTCATTGATACATAAGTTTCCCCGACACTTTTTCTCAAGTCCACACAGACATTTTGCAAAGGTTGACTTTCCTGCTCCATTGTGACCAATAACAGCCACAACAGCACCTTCTCCGACTGCAATCCGATCAATCTGTATTCCCTTTTTCGTACCGGGATAATGGTAAGAAATGCCATTCAATGAAATATCATGCTTCCTGCTGTCACCTCTGTCGCCTGTGCAATGAAGTTCCTCCATTCTAAGCGGACGAATCCCCATTCTTCCTGTATCTTCCACGCTTAGTTTCAGGATTTCCCTTTGATTTAATTCCTTTACAATCTCTCCTTTGTCCATCACAATCATGCGGTCAGCAAGATTTCGCAAAAAGTGCAATCTGTGTTCTGCAATGATAATCGTCTTTCCCTGCTGCTTCCACTTTGATAGAATCTCTTTCAAGTCCTCAATTGCATAAATATCAAGATTAGATGACGGCTCATCCAGCACAATGATTTCAGAACAGGCTGCAGCCACGCTGGCGCATGCAATCTTTTGTTTCTCACCGCCACTCAACTGAAACAGGCTGCGCCCTAACAGTTCCTCTATATGAAGCTGACTGACCGCATATTCAATCCTCTTTTCAATTTCCGGCACGGGAAGCCC
>JAAYYM010000776.1 GCA_012515365.1 Clostridia bacterium | reverse complement strand
CAAGAACAAAGCCTTAAGTGAAGACTTGGGCAGTAATGATCCTGCTGGTATTGGTCGTGTCCCTAAATACGCCAAAGTCTATGTCAAAAGTGATGACGCCGGAAAGCCTGAAATGGTGGTTCTGCCGATTCAGGGTTACGGACTTTGGGGTACCATTTATGGTTTCTTAACCCTTGAAAGTGATATGAATACCATTAAAGGTATTAGCTTTTATGAGCATAAAGAAACCCCAGGTCTAGGCGCTCGTATTGAAGAGCCAGAATGGCGCGCAAAATGGAGTGGTATCCACTCTTATGATGAAAATGGCAACGTTGCCACTGGTGTAACTAAAGCTGGTACACCAAAAGAAAACTGGGTCGATGGTATTAGTGGTGCGACGCTAACTGGTCGCGGCGTCAGCAACATGATTCAGTTTTGGTTAGGTGAGCAAGGATACAAGCCTTATTTAGACGCTCTACGCGAAGAGAATGGTCAGTCTATTGATAACGCTGAAGTACAAGCCGCTCAATTAAATGACCAGACTGCTCAACCGACAACCGAACTGGTAGTACCAGTAGCAAACGGCAAGGAGGCATAACATGGCTGACACTAAAAGTATTTTAACCTCGCCTATTTTTGATAATAACCCTATTGCTCTACAGATCCTAGGTATCTGTTCAGCTCTAGCGGTAACCACGAGCGTGGCGAACGCGCTGGTAATGAGTGTGGCGTTGACCTTGGTTACGGCATTTTCAAGCTTTTTTATCTCTATTATCCGTAAGAAAATCCCCTCAAGTATTCGTATCATTGTGCAGATGACCATTATTGCGTCATTGGTTATCGTCGTTGACCAAATATTAAAAGCGGTCGCTTATGATGTGAGTAAAGGCTTATCGGTATTCGTTGGTTTGATTATTACCAACTGTATCGTGATGGGCCGTGCTGAAGCATTTGCCATGAGTAACCCGCCTGTACCAAGCTTTTTAGATGGTATCGGTAACGGTCTTGGTTACTCAGCGGTACTGCTATTTGTCGCCAGTATTCGTGAGCTTTTGGGTGCAGGCAGCTGGTTTGGTATCACCATTTTACAAACCGCTACCGATGGTGGCTGGTACGTACCAAATGGCTTATTGCTACTACCACCGTCAGCGTTCTTTATTATTGCACTATTTATTGTCGTTATTCGTATCTGGAAACCAGAACAGGTGGAAGAAGCTGAATTCGTAATGAAGCCGCAGTCTAAAGGCATGGCACAAGGAGGCGGTCACTAATGGGACACTATATTAGTTTATTTATTACCTCAGTCTTTATTGAGAACATGGCACTTGCCTACTTCTTAGGCATGTGTACCTTTTTGGCGGTATCAAAGAAGGTATCGACGGCTATCGGTCTTGGGGTTGCGGTTGTAGTGGTCATGGCCATTACTGTGCCATTAAACAACTTACTGTTTCAGTTCATCCTAAAAGATGGGGCGCTGGCATGGGCAGGTTTCCCTGATATCGATTTAAGCTTCTTAGGTTTACTGAGTTATATTGGTCTGATTGCCGCTGTGGTACAGATTCTAGAGATGTTCTTGGACAAATTTGTTCCAGCTTTATACAACGCACTTGGCGTGTTTTTGCCTCTCATTACTGTGAACTGCGCCATCTTAGGTGGTGTACT
>JAAYYM010000134.1 GCA_012515365.1 Clostridia bacterium | reverse complement strand
TAAGGGAGGTATATAACTACATTCGAATGCTTGATGCTGAAGGATACCCACATGCATTTATTGAAACCGATACATTTCGATTTGAGTTTTTAGAAGCGAAGTTTTCTGATTCATTAGTTTCTGCAAAAGTTATTATCAAAAGGAAAGAGCATGAATAATCCTATTGCGGTGATCGTTGCTCACCCAGATGATGAAGTACTTGGATGTGGAGGGACAATATGTCGTCTGGCTCATGAAGGACACAAAATTCACATTCTAATATTGGCTGATGGCGAGAGTTCCAGAATAATTGCTGATAAATCATCAATTAGTAACCAAATTAATATTCGAAATAAGGCAGCAGAAAAAGCCTGTAGAATAATGGGCTGTGATTCAGTTACAATAAAAAACTTACCTGATAATCGACTTGATAGAATTGAGAGATTGGATATTATAAAAATAATTGAATCTTTTATTAGAGACCATCAACCAACTACCCTATTTACACACCATTTTGGTGATGTTAATATTGATCATCGAATTACTCATGATTCAGTGATTGCTGCATCTCGACCACAACCAAATTTTCCTGTCAAAGAAATTTTATTTTTCGAAGTACCCTCTTCAACAGAATGGCGTCCTTCAGGTTCATTAGAGACATTTATCCCCAATATGTTTGTAGACATTAGTCAGACACTATCTGTAAAAATTGATGCAATTAATGCATACGCAAGTGAACTTCGTTTTTTTCCTCACCCTCGTTCTTTAGAAGCAATTGAAGCATTAGCAAAATGGCGAGGTGCAACAGTTGGGGTAACCGCTGCTGAAGCGTTTGTTTTAGGCAGAAAAATAATTTAATTAGGGAATATTTATGCAAATCAGAAGCAAAATAATCGGAAAAGATAATCCTCCTTTCATCATCGCCGAGATGTCCGGGAATCATAACCAATCCCTTGACCGGGCACTTGCGATAGTTGAAGCAGCGGCGGAAACAGGTGCCAATGCCATAAAACTCCAGACATACACCGCTGACACGATGACACTGGATATTAATGAAGGAGAATTTTTTATTAGCGATGAGAATAACCTCTGGAACGGGCAAAGTCTGTATGATCTCTACAGACAAGCACATACTCCCTGGGAATGGCATGCCCCTATCATGAAACGGGCAGAAGAACTTGGCCTTATCTGTTTCTCAACCCCGTTTGATGAAACCGCTGTAGACTTCCTTGAAAACCTGAATGTCCCTGCCTATAAGATAGCGTCATTTGAGATTGTTGACCTCCCACTTATCCACCGTGTAGCATCAACAGGAAAACCGGTTATCATCTCAACAGGGATGGCAACTATTGCCGAGATAGATGAAGCAGTCCGGACAGCCAGAGATGCCGGGTGCAGGGATCTGATTCTCCTCAAATGCACCAGCACTTATCCGTCAAGTCCGGAGAATAGCAATATTTTAACAATTCCTCATATGAGGGAGTTATTTGGATGTGAAGTCGGGCTTTCTGATCATACTTTGGGAGTTGGGGCTGCCATTGCCGCCGTAGCTCATGGTGCAACGGTAATAGAGAAACACTTCACCCTTTCCCGGGCAGATGGCGGTGTGGATAGTGCATTTTCCATGGAACCGAACGAATTAAGGATGCTTGTTGATGAAACAAAAAGTGCCCGGCAGTCACTTGGAAGTGTGAATTATGGACCGACTGAAGTGGAGAAGAATGGGGTTTTGAGACGAAGATCACTTTATATTGTAAAGGATATGCAAGCAGGGGATACTTTTACGAGAGATAACCTACGGAGCATCAGGCCAGGATTGGGGTTGTCACCGAAGTATTATGATATACTCCTTGGAAGACGGGTTAACAGGGATGTGAAGAAAGGGACTGCAGTAGGTTGGGAGATAATTATTTAGTGAGAATAAAACTATCTCCCATTCTATTATTGGACAGAATACACCCTTATCTCCCGGTATTGGCCTGACAAAAAGCTGGTAATACTTATTGAGGGAATTGTGTTAATATTTATGTACTAAACATTTATATGAATCAGCAGATTAATATTAATCATGGTCGGAAAGCGTGGTCTAATACTCAT
>JAAYYM010000133.1 GCA_012515365.1 Clostridia bacterium | reverse complement strand
GCTGTGGTATGAGTTATTCCTATTTTGCTAAGAATTTCAAGCAACTCTATGGAAAGTCCTGCAAGGAATATATTGAATTCATTAAGATATGCAAGGCGGATGACATGCTTTTGTTTACTGATTTTAATTTGGACTATATCAGCCAGGAGACCGGCTTTACCGACTGCAGCCACTTTATTAAGACCTATAAAAAGTTAAAAGGCATCACTCCGAAGCAGCGACGCCTATCTTACCATAAGCAGGCAAAGACAACATGATAATGGAATTCGATAGTATTAATATTTGATACATGCTATGATACTCATGGTGCTACCATAACGGTAGGCGGTTGCCCTTCATTTCGGAGGGTTATGCCCTCCAATCGAAAGAAAGGAGGGATTGCCATGGTTACATATCCGGAATTGTTTCAATTTTGTTTATTAATCATCGCTATTGTTGGTCTTGTTTTCAAGATCACACATAAAAAATAACCGCCCCTAGTCTCGCAAACTAAGCGGTTATTTTTTAACTAATTTTTATGCGGGCAACCGTCTATCGGTAGCACCTCTTTATGTCTATAATATAACACTTTCTTACATCAGCGTCAACCTGTATTCATGTCATGAATTGAATTGAAAATTGAAAACCCTCGAAAACTAGTGTTTTCAAGGGTTCTATTTCCGTGCGCAACATGATTCGAACACGCGACCTTCTGGTCCGTAGCCAGACGCTCTATCCAGCTGAGCTATGCGCACATATTGCAGGTTTTGCAACGAATATAATACTACCATAATCGTCGTTTCAAGTCAAGTCAAAATCATAGGAATGCTTCGGCAAAAGATGCGTTCCTCTGCTATAGTTCCATTAAATAGTTATGCGCTTTGAGTTCCTTGCGCAGTTCCTTATAATTTGGCAGAATCGTTTCGACGCACTTCCAAAACTCCTTGCTGTGGTTCATATGCTTGATATGGCAAAGTTCGTGCACCACTACATAATCTACGATTGGAAGCGGACACATAATCAATCGCCACGAAAATCGAATGACTTTCTGGGAATTACATGTTCCCCAACGAGTACGTGCACTTGATAGCCTGATATCTTCATAGGTAATTCCTAGTTGCTTGGCATAATGCTCTGCACTGTCCGTAAATGTGTAAAGTGCCTGGGTACGCAGCCATTTCATCAGTGTCTTTTCAAAGTCTTTATGCTCCGGTATTAGGATTTGTGCTTGCTCGCCCGTGCTTTCACATGCATTCTCCATTGTAACCTTCTTGACATCTTGCGCCCTGAGTGTATATTCCTCACCTAAAAACGGGATGACTGCCCCATCTTTTATCTCAAGATGTTTTCTCTCCTGTGCAACCTGACGTTGCTTTTCCTGCATGTCACGTATCCATTTTTCTTTGCTCTCAATTAAGCGACGAATTTCTCGATCAGATACAAACCTAGGCGCTCGCACAATGAGCTCGCCCTGTCCATTTACAATTAAACCGATGCTCTTGCGGTTGCTCCTGATGATTTTGGGCTCTAACTTTCTATTGCTTATTTCATTTAGACCGTCATTCTTGTCTGACATGCTTTCTTCCTTTTTCCATTTTACTTTTCTTGCATATTTCCTTATCTATCATAACATTTTCTCTGCTATTTTCAATCATAAAGTAACGTATTTAACAGTTATCCAGAATTATATTTTTTCTATTGACTCGTCAGTCAAGACATGGTATGATACATATGCATTGACCAATCAGTCAACAGGAGGGATTGCTATGTCAGCAGCATATGAAGCATTTGATAAAATTTCAAAAGATAAGCAAGCCACAATTATCAAGAG
>JAAYYM010000132.1 GCA_012515365.1 Clostridia bacterium | reverse complement strand
ACACCGGCAGAATACTTCAGAACATCCGGTCCTCTGGTTGCAGTCCCTGCCATACTTGCAGTGATCCTGTTTACCGTATTCGGATTCATCATGTCGTAGTTTGAACGGCAACCAAAACAGCCACCCTAAAGGGAGTTCAACTTAGGGATTTACGAAAACAAGTAAATTTTTAACCGACTCTCTTCAAGCGGAGGGAAAAAGAGACCAGTCACATTCAAGTTAGGTGCTTGAGGTGGCTGGTCTTTTCTTTAACTTGCACATTCCGCAGCATCATCATCTCTAATGCCTTTGTAGTATTTGCATAAAGCAATATGAAGATTTTTAATTTCGTCAAAACTTTTCACATCAGACAACTCAGCAAGATTAATTTTTCTGCAAAAATTTAAATCACGATAAGACAAAGAATACTTCTTTATAAATTCTTCTTTGATTTGCTCATCATTATCCAAATAGCCTAGCCTATCTTCAGAATCTGAGAAATTTGGATCTATTAATGTTTCTCTATACAAATCTACTATGATTGGCTTAACCAGTCTCTGCACTCTTTCTAATGTATTAATGTACTTCGAAATCTTATCATCTATAGTGGTTTGAGAGGTAATTGTAATGTTGCCATTTGCATGTGCATATTTATTACGTTCTTCAACTAATTTTTTAAGTTCGCCTTGAAGATCTGAGTCTATACCTGCAATTTTCAACAGAAGAAATACATCGCTTTCTCCTAAAACAGCGAAACTTCCAAAATATAACTCGCCATCTCTTGTGTTACCGGCACCATAAAAGTCAGTTATTCGACTTCTATCCTTTATCATATAGTGAAGCGCATTTTCTATGTCTCTTGGCGCTTGGATATTAATCTTTATGAGTATGTAATAAATACACACCATAAAAATCATATGAAGCTGAATATAGGCGAATTGGTATAGTGCATTAGAATAACTGATCTCCAATGCTTTGAACAAAGTTTTTAGATATTCACTTTCACTTTCATTTTTATAAATTACAGGCAAATAGTCATAGAGCGAATAAATACTTTCATTTATCTCGTAAGTTGCAGAATTATTATATAGAAAATCCGCACCTTTCATCAAATTATCCGAATTTTGCGTGGGAGTAGTAATAATCGCAGTCTCCATACTACTCACCCCAGACTTCCGACATCTTATCGTTTATTTTTCGTTCAAACAGCTTGATAAGATGCTTGTTTTGCTCTATTATGGCCATTTCCTTATTTATATTTTCTACAATAGCTTTTTGGGTATCTAAATCTGGCAGAGGTAATAAATAATTTGCTACAAAGTCTTTAGTAAGTCGCTGCAAACCACCAGTTCCGGTCATATTATCTTTCCCCTTGAATAAAAAATCAAAACTGTTTATTGCGTAATAGAGTATCTCTGGCAAGACTCTTTCCGGAATTGCCCTTAGTACATAAAATTCACTTGAACCAAAACCGATTCCGTTACTCATGTTCTTTGCTATTCCAGCTTTTCCGTTTTCAAAGCAAGGTGTCACTTTTGCGAGCAACACATCGTTATCTTTGAAATATGTGTAACCTGAATAAACATCTGAAAGAGGCCTCGTTTCTTTGGGTGAAAAAAGCATTTCGTGCTCATTAACATCAGCCATTGGTACAAAAGATACTTCAGTCGAATTCGGCATATCCCTTGTTTCAGATTTTTTGGGGTTTAATTCACATATATCACCCAATTTAACTGTTTGCCAGCTTGAGTCGATTTTATATGACGGCTTGTAATTCTCGACTACTTGTCTTGCACCATCAATAATCTTCTGGTAACCCTCAATTTCCTTTACAATTTCCTCTTGCACATGTAAAGGAGGGAGAGGAATTTTAAATGGTTTAATGTCTTTCGCATACACATGCGGCTGCCCCATGCCGCTTTGTAGCTGATAAAACCTATCTTGTTGAGTTTTAATTGCAAAATAAACATAAGTTAAATTCACATTAGGATTATTAGATTGGATAGTCGAACAATCTGAAGCAAATATTGGCTTTTCAAAATAATTTATAAAGCCTGCATACGCTCCTGAACCACTAACAGTGATGACTTTGCCCGTTCTATTGGGAGTGTCATGATAATAAGCTGGTTGCTGACCACCTGCTACTACTGGAATCTTTCCATCCCTTAAGTCTTTACTGGTTATGGATGTACCCCTTTCAACTATACATATCTCTCCTAACTCAACCATAGGATAATCACTATTTGTAACTATAGCTTCTTTATATCTCTCACCAACTAAAATGTAATCCTGTTCGGCAATACTTTCCTTTGACGCAATTGTAACTAGAATACTATTGGAAACATCTTTGCCTTCTTTATAATCCATGATTATCCTTATTACGTCTGGAATATCACTACCTTTTATTTCTCTTCTCTGTGCTCCAAGATCAAAACCATCATTATTGATTTTCACAAACAGTATTTCATCCTTTTGTTTGGCGATGGTTTTGTCAAAGAGCAATATGCTTGTTTTAACTCCACTGTAAGGATTAAAAACTCCAGCCGGGAGAGAAATGACAGCATATAGGAGTTCATCCTCAACAAGATACTTTCTAAGGGCTTTATAAGAATTAGCCGATTGAAATACAATCCCTTCAGGCACAATAATCCCTGCTTTGCCTGTTGGATTCAAGTGTTCTGCAATATAATCAACAAACAAGACTTCTGAGCGCTTAGCAGGAACTCTGTATCTATTATGTGGGATAATACCACCTTTTGGTGTCATGAAAGGTGGATTAGCTAATATTACATCGAATGATT
>JAAYYM010000131.1 GCA_012515365.1 Clostridia bacterium | reverse complement strand
GTTCGGGGCGGATTTGAAGGATTGGGTTTTCATCATACAAGAGCACATTTGTTTCGTGCAGTCATGGAAAGTATAGGGAATGAGTATAATTCTTATAAGGAAATACTTGAAGAACTAACAAGTATTCATATCAATGAGGTAATTGTTGTTGGAGGTGGAGCAAAGAGTAACTTATTTAATCAAATAAAAAGCGAGATATTGAAAGTACCATATCGTCCGCTAGAAATTACCGACACAGGAATGCTAGGCAGTGCAATGATTGCAGCGTATAGTGTTGGAATAATAAATGAAATATAAAGTAATAAAAAAAGAGCATTATAAAGCTTTCGCAGTTTAAAGGGGTTGAGCAAATGAAAGCACGATTACTTCCGCTGTATTTTTCTGAGGCTAATGAGCGAGAAGACAACGAGCGAGCACATCAAATAGGATTAATAAAGAGTTATTACAGCGATGTCGCAGACTTTCTCACTGAAGTTTGCCTAGATTCTTTGACTGAAGAACTGCTAAATGACGTTGATGCTGTTTTGTTCAGTCAGATGATATTTGCTGCATTTCGACACAATTCCATTATGGATTTGCTGGCAAAAAAACAGAAGCCGATAATTGTGATTACTTCGAGATTTGGTACAGTAGAAATGTGGGATTGGGAAATCATTACATATTTGCGTGATCGTGGTTGTAAGGTATTCTCTCCTTATAGTATTGAACTAGGAAAAACTATAATACGAGCAATTAGCGTAAAGAGTGAGCTAGAAGCAGGCGCAAGATTTCTTATGTTTCAGGATTCGCCTGGAGAAGGAATGCAAGCAAATATTTTCAAGAAGTTCTACTGGTGGGAAAAAGAAAGTACTGAAACAATGCAAAGCACATTTGGCTGCAATATTATTTATAGAAGCTGGAAGGGTGTGTGTGAGAGAGCGCGGGCTATTTCAGATAATGATGCGCTTTCTATTTCCGCTGATTGGAAACTGCCTAAAGTAAATGTATGTGCAACTGCATACTTAAAAAGTATAAAGCTTTACATTGCAATTAAAGAGGAGATAAATCTTTTGGGAGGAGTTGTAGGCGTTGGTGCTAACTGCCTTAATGAATCTTTTTATTGTGATACTACCCCATGTGTAGCTTGGAATATGCTTTTTGAAAAGGATGGCATAATTTGGGCATGTGAAGGTGACACATTGACACTTCTCTCAATATTTATTTTATATCGGTCACTACAGATGCCAATCATGATGACTAACATTTATCCATTCCTTGTAGGCATGGCAGCACTTGCCCACGAACGAATTGACAAATTTCCCGATATTCCTGACGCAGATAACTGTTCTCTCGGTGTTCATTGTGGTTACTTTGGATTTGCACCAAGGAATATGTGTTCAGAATGGATCTTGCGTCCAAAGGTGTTAGCTATTATTCCAGAAGATGGCGTGATGGTTGATTGTAGATTTCCAACAGGTCCAGCAACATTAGCAAAGATATATCCTGGATTCAAAAAGCTTAGTATTATAGAATCTACTCTTGAGGGATATGTTCAATATGAAGGTTCTGACTGTCAAAACGGAGCGTTGTTTCGATATAAGGACGGTCATAATGTCATGGAAAATTTATGCTCGCATCATTCTATTGTGATTAGTGGCGAAGCAAAACCGCAGCTTTTACAAATTGCAAAGGTGTTTGGTTGGGATTGCGTTGTAATGTGAGGGGAGGTGAATAAATATGGAACGAAAAATACTGAAGATTGGAATGCTTGGTTGCGGTTGGATGGGTCGTGCACATACGAACGGATATGTAACATCCCGAAGCATGAACTGGTATAACTGCAATTTTGCTCCTGAGCTTACGGTTATCGGTGCCGAGAACGAAATAATGGCTTATGAAGCAGCTCAGCGATTTGGTTATAAACGATGTGCTGGTGGATGGGAGGAAATAGTTGTCGATAATGAAGTGGATATTATTGATAATGTTACTCCTGACAAACTTCATGTAGTCCCATCTCTTGAAGCTATAAAGAACAGAAAGCATATTATTTGTGAAAAACCTTTAGCGGTGCGAGCTGATGATGCTCGTCTGATGATGGAATCAGCCGAAGCAGCAGGCGTAAAACATATGTGTTGTTTCAGTTATCGCTTTTTCCCTGCTGTTAGATTGGCATATGAACTTGTACAATCGGGAGCTCTTGGCAAGCTTTATCATTTCACCGGCAAGTATTATCAGGATCAAGGTAGCATCGAAGAAACAAAAGCGGAAGACATTTGGTACATAAACTGGTCTGGTATAGGACAAGGAATAGCATCGCACCTTATCGACATG
>JAAYYM010000130.1 GCA_012515365.1 Clostridia bacterium | reverse complement strand
TACTAATTCATAACAGTATCCTATCTGTGTTGATCGACCGGATAGAAAACCGTTTGCTGGAGTATCTGGACAAGTTTATTGGTGATGTCCGGCACCATTACCATGAGCATAACATGATCGATGAAGCAATTTATGATACTATTGAAGATTGTAAATATGAAATGTCTATTCATGCAACAAAAATGTATGAAATACTAACCTCAAGCAATATAGAAGAGGAAATGGAAACCTACAATGACAGGGCTCCCAATAAATTTTTCCGCACATTTTTATCAAACTGCTTTATCGTACAAAAATACGGAGATAAAATAGTCGACAATCAATCCATGTTTTTATCGAATCTGAATTTTATCAAACAGGAAATACAGATGGAGATATTAAAACGCAGAAAGCTGGAGTATGTGTTCAGCAGCCTTTCTGTGATAGCAATCCTTCCGATTTTTTCACTGAAGCCACTTGAAAAATGGGGAATCACGAATATGCCCGAATTAAAGGAATACTTTTCGGGTACCTACGGCTTTGTTGTACAAATACTAATGTTCCTGCTGGTTATATTGGCTTATGAATTGATTAGGCGTTTGAAGAAGACTTATGAGTATCAGGATACTGAGGGAACGTTTTTATTGAGGTTATTGGGAGTGCCGTTCATTGGTAAGTGTATACGTAAAATCATGTATAAGAACAACAAAAAAAGTCTGCAATTAGCTGAATTAATGAAGAGGGCAGGAAGCCATCAACCGGTGAGTACCCTTTATGTTAAGCAAATTCTATATGCCCTGGCGGGGTTGGTCGTCGGTTGTGTGTTGTTTTTTCAAACCCACAATATAACCCGGCAAAATCTGCTCAATCCTTTGGAAAATGAAGCTGTCCAATCCGTAAAGGTGAATAAGGAAGCAAAAGAAGCTTTAAAGGAGTTAGACAGGGAAATCATTATCAAGTTTAAAAACCAAAAAACAACGCGTGAAGATATCATACGGGAATTGGAAGCGCGAGACATTATTCCTGGTGTAAAGTTACAGGAAATAGCGGCAGACAGAATTTATGAAAAGCTCATCAGCTATCAGAATCAATACTTTAAGTGGTGGGAACTTGCTATATCATTCGCTATGGCATGTTTCTTCTATTATATTCCATACTGGTTGCTGCTGTTCAAAAAGAAAATGGTCATGATGAGTATGGAAGAGGAAGTGATGCAGTTTCACACAATCATCCTGATGATCATGTATGTTGAGAGGATTGCTGTGGAAGACATATTGCGTTGGATGGAGCAATTTGCCTTTGTATTTAAAGAATCCATCAGGAAGTGCCTGAATAATTTTGAAAGCGGTGATTATGAAGCTCTGGAACAGCTAAAGCTGGATGAGCCGTTTATCCCCTTTGTCCGTGTAGTTGAGAATCTTCAGTCGGCTTCAGATAAAATCCCCATTGTCAAAGCCTTTGATCAGCTAAGAACAGAGCGGGGTTATTATCAGGAAAAGCGAAAACAGGACAATGAAATCATGGTGAACAGAAAGGGAATATGGGGCAGGATGATAGCCTTTATACCCTTGGGTGCAGTCGTATTGTTTTATATTATGGTACCCTTTATTCAAGTTAGTCTAACCAAATTTACTGAATATAATCAACAAATGAGCGTTTTTGGAAAGTGAGGAAATATTATGGAAAATGCAACAAAAGCAATCTTATTCGGCGCGGCAATTGTGATCACTCTGGTGTTGGTATCGTTGGGGTTCGTTCTGCTAAATAAGGCAACAGGTTCTGTGGATCAGCAACTGAGTGATATGGATCAACAGCAGCAGAAAATCATGGATCAGAAGTACACAAAATATGACGGAATAACAGTAACCGGAGCAGAAGTGCTGAACGCCCTGGAATCATTCAAAGACGGGGAAATAGCAATAAAGGTTATAACCATCAAGACTACATCGACTTATTATTATTCCCTTACTAGTAGCGGAGATTTAGCGACGACTGGTGCTTTTAGTGCGGACTACAGCAAAGCAAAAGATAAAACAGATAATAACTACATAAATCCAAGCGGAAAGTTTGAGGGTGCAATCATCCGTGACAAGAATCAAACGATTACCGGAATTCAATTTACTCAAATTGTATCTGCAACTCCTACACCATAAGCATCTTATGTTTGTTACATGAGCAAATTCATGCAGAATGATGAATCTGTAACTGAAAGAATATCGTATAAGACCACTCCTGTTAACCTTGGAATGAGGTAGCCTTTAATATAGCGTAGTTCTGCTCTAATTCCAAGGTTTGTGGGAGTAGACGCAAAAAGGAATAAGTACTGATGAATGAGAACGTGTCCGATTTCATTATCAACCTGGTTGTTGTGCTGTTTTTTGTTGTAGCAGTCACCCTGTTTTTTGTGATGCAGGATTTCTCTGCGGATATGCTCTCTTTTTTGCGCAGTGAGATTAACAATGAAGAAGAAGTGCTTAAGGTAAGTGTAAAAGATGAGGCATATTTGATTTCAGGGGAAGAAATTATTGCCGGTATAATTTCAGGCACGATGCGGGAGTTCTATCTGGATTCCAGCCATTATCTGGTAAGTTATCCCCTTAAAATGAGCGATTATTCTGCCATTGACACCTATGCAAGCTATACGCTAAAACCAAAATGTGATACTGACGGAAATACTATCTGCTGGGAATATAAGAAAATAACGCCATAATCTTTCCGGAGGGGTTACCATGCCCAATGCATTAAGTAAGGTATTTGCCATCTTCATCACGGTGGTTCTACTGTTTGTGTTTCCGATGAAGAATGAACTGGAAAGACAGGATGAAACCAGTCGTATGTTTGTATTGAATGAAACGGCCGGTCTTGTTGACTCTGTCAGAAATCTGGGTTATCTTTCTCCGGATATGTATGAAAAGTATCTTGACAAGCTTGCTCTGACTGGAAACCTTTACAAGGTGGAGCTGGAGCATGCCGCACTTATTGTATACCCCGTATATGATTCCTCCGGTAACCCGGTTCCGGGGGATTACCTGCAGACATATAAAAACACATATGAGGATGTCATTGAAGAATGTCTGTTTCCGCTTAACAACCCACTAACCGGAAAGGCATATGATATGAAAAAAGGCGACTATTTCTGTGTCCGGGTGGTCAACCAAAATAAAACCACAGCAACAAAGTTGCAGGAGCTTTTATATGGAAGAGCCATGAGAGCAGAAAAAATATTCGTTACTTATGGGGGAATGATAAAAGATGAAAGCGACTGATTTGACGATTGCCTTTATTTTAATCATTATGCCCTCCGTACTGATGCTGGATTATAAAACAAAGGAAACAAACAGGGCTATTTATGAAACCACAAGGATAAGCCAGATCCTTGACGCAGCTGTTGAAGATGCAACAGCTGTTATGTTTGAAAAAGATATCAGCGGAACAGTATCCATTAACAAGGATAAAGGGGTAAACAGCTTAATGCAAACCATGTGTCTGAACTTTGATCTCCTTGATGATGATCTGAGCAGGCGGTTGATTGAAGGATACATTCCATGTATTGTATCCATTGAATATGATGGCTATTGTGTCATGCGCCATGAAGAGTATTTAAATGAAAAGAATGAACCAGAACTCAGGATGACCTGGCTTCCAAAACAACCGTATTCATTTTCAGATACCAGATATATCTATTCATTTACGCTGGGAGATGAACTGACTGTTTATCAAAAAACCAGTAATGCGATAATTAACGGAACTACAGACAGTCTGTTGACTGCTCTACCCGGCAGCAGTATTCTGGTTGCCCCAGATGCATACAATACCACTGAGCAGAGAATAGAACAATTTTATCTCAACAAGCAGATAGCCATGGTGGAACAATTAAAAAGAGATATTGATGAAATCATTAATAACCATAACCGTATTGCTCAGCATTACGGCATCACTTATTATTTTACCCTGCCGGATATGGAAAAGGATGATTGGTTAAGT
>JAAYYM010000129.1 GCA_012515365.1 Clostridia bacterium | reverse complement strand
TGTAAACACTATCTTCTACTGAATTGAGGATAACTTTCTGAAGGGCCATTAACTGACATGCTTTACTTGGAATCCCATTACCAATAACCCCATCTTTTAAGGGAATAAAGCCAATATCGCAAGCATTATATACATCATTGATAATATCGAGCGGCTGCCACGGGAAATAGTCAATATTATCGATTTTCCTAGTTCTTATTTCGTTAATAATTCGCTCCTTTTGATTACCATCGCCAATCAGCAGGAAACGAATTTTGGGATAATCAATCAATTCTTCTGCAACATCTAAAAATGTTTGATCGTCAAAGACATAACCAAGTAATCCTGCGAACTGAACATAAAATAAATCTTCAGACAGATTGTTTGCTCTCATAAATGCATTATCTTTATAAGGTTTCACTTTGAAAATTTCATCATCATACCAGTTATTAATAACGAGGATTTTTTTCGCATCTACATTCTCATTTGATAGGACATCCTTCATATCTTCCGACATAACAACTATTCGATTACAAGTCATATACAGGACTCTTTGTAACCATCTCAATGCATTATATATTAGTCGACTTTTGATTACACCAATTTTTTCGGCATGGCCAGGGAACACATCATATAGATTTAGAATAATCGGTTTGTTTAGAAATAATCGAATCATTATTGCGTGAAGAAATGACAGAGGGTTTGATTGTAATATTACTATTTCAATTTGCCTCTTTCTCTTAATCCAAACTTTGAAAGTTGAAAATACATATTTAACTTCATCAAAATACCGTAAAAGAAAATTATTCTTATCTATAATTTTTCGGCTAATGACGCTGTGCGAGAACCTTGTATACTCATTGAGTATAGCCGGTGTGTCAGGATATGTACCAGTTTTATGACTGCTAATGAGATATAGATCGTTTCCATTCCGTAAAATATCCTCAGCAAGCGCTATAAGCAAATGGTTGATAGAATTTGGTGTATCAAAACCTTCTGAGGTTAACAACATCACTTTCATCGCTAAATTCTTCCTAAGATGTTCATTACTCGTCTCTAAGGTAAATTAAACTACCAAAAATTTTGTCCACTAACTTAATCTTTTCACTTAGGAGTCTTAAAAGTGGATTGAATACAATAGTCAAGGTCATCTTATTCCCATATTCTTTAGCAATTTTCTTCACCATCTGACTTGTACAGACATACACATCGTCCTGTGGCATAAAATGACCACTTTCCTTCGTCTCTATTATATGTTCTATAAAAACAGAAAGTGATTCAATATTGAGCATAGATCGTTCATTCTGAATGTCTGGAAAAAGAGGCAACACTTGCGCAGCTTTAATGAGTGTTTGATAATTACCCTTGCACCCGGGACCATAAATCATCGGCAGCCGAAGGATACACACAAGGAAGTCCTCATCATCCAGTGACATGAGGCCCTCCTCAGCTTGTAGTTTGCTCTTTCCATAAATATCTTTTGGTTCAGGCTTTGTCTTCCGGGTAATGACAACCGGATGTTTAATGCTGCCATGCTCACCATACACACTCATACTGCTGATAAAAATGAACTGGTTAACACCTTCAGCCTTCGCCTTCTGCGCCACCTCAACAGGCAGCAAGGCGTTGACCCTCCAATACCTTTCCCTGCCCAGCTCATCCAGCTTCTTTGTGTTGATGTGCGCTATCCCTGCCACATGAAACACGCTGTCGTAGCCGGCGAAGCTCTTCTCCCGCCAGCTGCCGT
>JAAYYM010000128.1 GCA_012515365.1 Clostridia bacterium | reverse complement strand
TTTATATCATGTTTCATTACATGGTCTATGTATAAATCTCTTCCAATCATATGCAAAGAGCAGTTGGATATCCTGGCATTTCCCTTCCACAAAGCTGACCAGTCATATTGCCATCCGTCTTTCATATCAGCCCACTGTCTCTGGGCTTTTGCGTATTCAATAGTGGCATCAGTAACAACTTCCATAAGTTTATCAAATGCTTCTATATCATCATACATATCATAAAATATGTCTGTTCCCCTTACCAGATGCGCATTATTAAATGGTCCTTGGATATCTGCCATCATCATATGATAACCGTCAGGCAGGTTCTCCACAAAGAACTCCGTCCATTCCTTGACTTTTTTGTAAGGAGCACAGTCTGCATCAGGAGTTTTTAGAGAGTATATCTGCTCTTTTGTCTTAATAATATGGTCTTTTGCACAAGGCAGGTTATTAACCGGGTAGAAGACATCACAGCCGAATGCATTGGCAACCACACAGGTTCCGAAATCCACTCTTGCATACAAAACACAATCATCTCCAACTTCTATGTGAGGAATATGCTTTTCAAGGTGATATTTGAGCATTACCTCTTTATCAGAAAGCATTTCTTCCCATACAGGATTAAATGTTCCTCTTACCGGCATTATGAATTTTGGTATGCAATTATCAGGGTCTGTATGCATCTGCATGTATTCTGCATCAAGTTTTTCATATCTTTTTAATTGAACGTTACTGAGCGAATAAGCTTTTTTATCTATCATGATGACTCCTTTTCGAAGGCTAGATAGATTATATCATCATACATATATCCAAAACATATTAACTTGCTATTACAGAAAAGTTACTGCAGAACAAAATGCGTGTTTTTACAAAACTTCGTATAATCCAGCATGGCATGTTGGATTATACGAGATTATATATTAAAATATATATGATGATACATGAATGTATTGCAAATGACAAGGAGACTAATTTTATGACCTGGATTAACAGAGCAATAACAAATCATCTTATGCATGTAATAGATACCTTCCCTGCAGTTCTTATAACAGGACCCAGACAAATAGGAAAATCTTCTTTATTGCGAATGGTAGCGAAAGATTTCGAGTATATAACCTTTGATAATACTCTTCTGCTTCAACAAGCAAAGAAGGATCCCGAATTATTTCTCATGAATCATTCATCAAGACTGATTCTTGATGAAATACAGTACATTCCAGAATTGTTTACATATTTAAAAATCAGAATAGACGATATGAGATTTGAAGCATTACAGAGAAATCAGCATCAGAAATGTCTTTTCCTCTTATCGGGCTCACAAGCATATGGATCGATGCAGAATGTCAGTGAATCTTTGGCAGGCCGATTAGCAATATTACCGCTTCAGGGAATTTCCTATAGAGAACAAAAAAACATATCATGTATAAAACCTTTTCTACCTACTGAGGAATATCTTTCTGTTCGCAAAAAAGAAAGTGTTGATTTAGCAGACATTTGGGCAACAATATACCGAGGTTATATGCCAAAACTGGTTGCTTCAGATGATGATTGGGATACCTTTTATTCCAGTTATGTCTCAACATATATAGAACGTGACGTTAACCAGATATCAAACATTGGAGATAAAATGGATTTTGTACGCTTCATGACATCAGTTGCTGCACGAAGCGGAGAGCTATTAAATTATGACAACATTTCCAAAGACATAGGTGTTTCCTCAACAACAGTAAAAAGGTGGGTTCAGATATTGGAAACCTCAGGAATTATTCTGCTTCTTTATCCATATTACAATAATCATCTTAAACGCATGATTAAAACACCAAAAATATATTTTATGGATACAGGATTAATGGCTTGGCTGACAAGATGGATTACTCCCGATACCATAAAACATGGTGCGAAAGCCGGTCAGTTCTTCGAAACATTTGTAATTTCAGAGATCGTGAAATCGTTTCTAAATGCAGGCAAATCTTTACGCAATCTGTATTTTTACAGAGATGCAGATCAAAAAGAGATTGATCTTGTCATCGAAAACAACAGAACTATATATCCTGTAGAAATTAAAATGACTGCAAAACCCGAGAAAAAGATGACTCAGGCTTTTCGTGTTTTAGAAGCTATTGAAGCAGACGATATGCAGATTGGTGGAGGAGCAGTTATTAATCTTTATCCAGAACTCATGCTGATAGATAAAAATGTGCGATCAATACCTGCAGGATATTTATAAAAAAAGTTATCCTCTGTTTTTAATAGGATAAACAGCAGAATTAAGAATAACAGTTCTTAAATCCTCCTTCGTTATTGATGTACTATAACTTTTTCCATATATATTGATAATATTTGACATTATTTTATTTTATGATATAGTTATCTGAGTAATATAATATACTAAACAGGAGGTTTCATTATGAAAAAAAGGAAACGCTTTTCTGTTATACTTGTTTTTCTTATGCTATTTACAGTATTATCAGTTTTTGCTGGCAGCAATTCTTTTAGCGTACCTTTGGGCTCTGGATATTGGGGTGGGTCAGTTAGCGTATCTTCAACAGAGGCAAATGCAAATACATATTTAGATCCGCTACCTCCAACAACGAATGTATATGCCGGAGTGTCATTAGGCATTTATGTTTTAAACCAATCAGGAATCTTGCATTATAGTTATATAGGTGCATATGAAGATTATATAACATATGTTGGAATAAATGGTTACGCGTCACAAGGGTATACATGTTATTCTTCACATAGTAGTCATAGAGGTTATATAAATGGAAATGAGGCATTTCAAGATTTAAATGCATATTAATTTTAATAAGAATTTATTTTGTCTAAATAAATTCAGTATTAAGATGCTATTGATGAGAAGTTCTTATTTAGGTTAATAGATAATTTATTTATTAATAGAATCTGAAGAAAATTATAATGAAAGACTACAAAAATGAAGAAATTATTTAAAATTATAATACTCTTATTAGTCCTGATTCTGATGAATTCTTGTTCTGGTCCTGTTGCAACCCTAACGCAAGAACCTATTACATCTGCATTGCCAGAAAGAACAATCATTCTTGATAATGATGGTAATTTAGATTATGAGGCTATGTGGCCGATTAAGAATGTACTTGTGTGGGCATATAGTGATGTTTATGAAATTAATCACTATATTGAACAACTAAAGTATAACGAAAATACCAAAAGACCCTATGAACATGCTATAAATGATAACCTTCTTGTAGCATATAATGATTATTTAGTTTCAAAAGGATCGGAGTATGTTATCAAACCATTGAATGAAATATGTATCATCGACCGGATACTGGAAGACTATCAGTCTCTTGGGGATGATGAATTTGCAAAATCGATTTTTAAAGCGAAAAATGTATGGACATATTTTTATGACTTAATCCGAGAAATGAAAGAAGAAGGCAACCAAGTAGATATAATATCTACAGGTACTCAAACTAAATATACAGTTGTTAACTACAAAAATGGAGTAGAAGAAAAAACAAGTGGTGTCGCCTTAGATAATCCAAGTGATGATGCCATTAGAGATGGTCTTTTATTAGATATTTCAGATTACATATTAAGCAAGGATGATACCAGATTGTATAATTCTTTGCCTTGTGAATACTGGAAGCTTTTTTCTGAATATAATGGTATATACGGATTGTATAATAATGGTCTTGCATCATGCCAGACTTATCACCTAAGAAATGATATTATTGAGAAATATAGTATTGATGTTTCGAATCTTAATACAATGAATGATATAGATATTCTTTGTGATAAACTTTTTACAGATTACTCCGATGAAATATCCGAAACAAATTTAATGCTGATTCAAAACAGAATAACTCCAATTGGATATCATAATATTGTAGGCATATATGTTAATGAAAAGAATCAGTATTTGGCTTACAGATATGATAATAACAGTACTCCAATTGCAATTAATAGATTTGCTGATACTGATTATATTAATTTGAATAATCTTTTAGCAAAATGGGTGGATAAAAATTATTTTAATGGCAGTGCATATAAAGAAGAGTTAAATTCTTTTTCATATTCGGTTTCATCTTCACCTAATAGTGAAAAGCCAAAACAATTCCTTTCATTTATTTCATATAATGATTTATCATCCTCATGGAGCGATGCAGGATACATTCCTGTAGAAATAAGCAAATATGTTTTAAAAGATAGCAAGATAAACCTGATCGGAGTAGCTTCATGGTCAAAAAATGCTAGTTATGCATACGATTTTTTGTCAATCTTATACACTGATCCTGTTCTTACTAACCTAATGTACTATGGTGAGGATTATACATTAGTAGATAATCAGATAAACCGGCAAGGATCAGCTAACAGAATGTCATTGGTATGTAATTACTTAATATATCCAAATAAACCCGTTAGTTCAAGCAGACAGGACATATCTGAGATTGTTAATGATTTATATGTTCCTCCAGATTATGCTTTTGAGCAGAATCTTGAAGGAATGGAATATGATTTTTTAAATATAGACAAATTATGCAAGGAAGCTGATGCGCTTTGGAGCAGTAACCCAGCAGATATTAACGAAAGGATGAGTGAAATTGTTCTGCAACTTGAGTCACTTGGATATGATAAGCTGATTGAGGAGATTAATGGGCAGTTGAAAGAACACTGGAAAGATGAATATATAAAACTAGAATAAGGAAATGAAATGAGTAAATTTAACAACAAATTAATCATATGTATTGTGTTTGCATTATCAGTCGGGTTAATATCTGGATGTGACAACAGAATAATAAAATCGAATGACAGCTTATATGGTGGAATAGATGCTGCCCTCGGCTACAATGGTCTCATATCATATAGGGATGATTTACTTGTTTATTATGATTATAATTCAGGTGAAGCAACAATATTTTGCAGTCACCCAGAATGCGAACATGAAAGATTCAATGCTGTAACTAATCCTAATCCGAAATGTCCGGCTGTATCTCCAAATGGGTATAAAATATTAGCTGCATTTATGTCAGAAAACCACTTATATATGATTACACAAGATGACTCCGCTAATAGTATGATGGTATACAGAGCTGATGCAAATGGAGAGAATAGAAAAATTATCGGTGTAATAAGTGCTGAAACAATACTAAATGGATATCTTATATATAATAATCTTCTAATTTTTACCGGAGCCGAAATGGCTTACAAAGAAACTGATGATAATTTATTAGGTGTTGCATTTAGCAACATTTTGTCCACATGGATAATTGATTTAGATACACTTGATGTTGTATATAAAAATCCAATAAAAAAAATTGATTACAATATTATGTACCATGTAAACAATAACATACTTTATTATATCTACCATGATAATGAAACAGAAATACACGAGATTAAATGTGTTGATTTACAGACTTTCTCGTCGCTTGAAAGCATTTCTATACCAAAGCATGCAAATAATGAATATGCATATATTGTTTTTTATAACGAATCTGGTTATTACCTGATTAAGAACCAGAATGAAGAATCTGTTGATGTTGTTAAATTGAATCTTATTGATCACAAACATGAGATAGTGCTGTCAGAATTGCATATAAAAGGGAATTCTACATTATTTTCTGTTGTTGGAGATTATTACTTCATTAATTCTGTTTATGAAGATACTGGATCGGAAAACAATTGGCAGAACTATATATATAATTCAAAAGACAAACAACTATATGGAGTTGATATGGCCTACAGTGGTGTCGAAACAAGATTCATGTCATATTTCATTAGTGCAGATGGCGAGCATATGATTTTTATTACTTTTCCAGGGATGCAGGCTGAGTATAGATATATGAAAATTGATGATTTTATAGCAAAATCATCTAAATATGTTGATTTGAAAATCAGTTTGAAATAGGGAATGTGATATGGAATTAAAAATCAACGGGATTAGCAAACAATATGGTACAATCAAAGCACTTGACAATTTTTCTGTCACTCTAAAG
>JAAYYM010000127.1 GCA_012515365.1 Clostridia bacterium | reverse complement strand
TAGTCCGGCACTACATCTAACGGGTTCATGACAGGGATTGCAAATGCCGGCTCCTGTACTGACTGCAGCCAGCTGATGCTTCCTTGCTTTTCGCTGTCATGTATCAGCAGAAAATCCTGCAGTTGTGGAAATCCAATGATTCCCTTAACAAACCGAATGATTCTTTCTTCATTAATGCTGATCTCTCCAAATAGCTTTGTTGTGATATTCATATGCGTCTCCTTTATATGATTGTTTGCAGACCTATAAATAATTCAAGAGGGACTGCTGTGATATTTTTCCTGTTGCAAGTAATGCTGCATCATAAGCAAGCTCAGCAGAGGCAAGTTCGATGGCCACTTCAGTAACATCCACATTTTCATTTTTAGAAGCAAGTTCCGTATAGTTGGTCTGCTGCTCCTTCATTCTTGTTTCAGTCAGTTCAAGTCTGGTTCCTCTGGCTCCGCAGTTCGCAATTGCAAGATTTGTACGGTCCATATAGTTCTGCGTTTTGGTGATTTCACCGCCAAAATCATTTTTCATGTTTTCTTTTAGATAAGTATACTCTTTTTCTGCAGCAGTAATCATGGTAGAAATCGCTTTCTGCTGTGCTTCTGTATAGCTTGAATCCTTCTGCATTTTTTTAAGTGTACTGATACGTCCCTCGCAGTCAATGACTTTTTGAGTTGCTTCAATCAACTCGTCCACATCACGTACTACATCGTGAAGATAAACCTCTGAAGCAAGTGTATTGACACGAAGCTTCTGATTAAAGCTGACATCATATTCTATGATCTGTTCCGGTGTATATTGGTGATCAATCGGGGGATTCTTTGGACTTGTGGCACTTCCGTAATCCTTACAGTTAAAATAATGCTCTGGATACAAATCATCCTTTTTCCAGTTATCTTTTTCATATGTAACATTGATAGAAGCCACATCTGGATCCTGCATCTGTGCTTTAATATTATCACCAAGGATTAATTCTCCTGTGTCTGCGATCAGATAGCATTCGTCAGGACCGACGCCTGTATAATAAGTATCATCAACAGCCGGATCCCCTGTCAATTCTTTAATTACAGGTGTTATTGTTCCAACAACAGCCTTATTTGCATCCAGCAGACTAATACTTGTTGTTCCCTTTGAGTTAGAAGCGTCCAGATTATCATAAGCAAGCCTGATTCTGCTTACATTATTTGATTGTACCCCATTTTCACTGGTCGTGACAGGATTATTTTTATCCACCTGCACAGTTCCTGACACATACTTGATTGTTTCAATTGAATCCTTTGTCAGTGGCTCTGTAATGGAATATAGATTTTGGGCACTGTCTTTAAACATAAGCGGCATTCCGGTTCGATAGCCTGTAAATACAGTACGTCCTGCATAGTCTGAATTACCTGTGGAATAAACTTGATTCTTAAGTTCCTTCAGATTTTCAAGCAATTTTAAACGGTCAGATGCCGTGATATCTCCATTTGAACCCTGTACACAGTAATCATACATATCCTCAAGTACTCCCTCTGTTGTCTTGAGCGCAGATTCTGTTACATTCAGCCATGAATCAGCATCCGGAATATTCTTTTTATAGTACTGTGAAATCTCATTCAGATTACTTCTCAGGCGAAGCGCACGGATGGCAATAACAGGGTCATCAGAAGGTCTTGAAATTTTCTTCTGCGTAGACACCTGCGTATTCAGTTTATCAAGGAGCGTCTTATTTGTATTAATATTGACCTGTGACGTATTCGTCATCATTTTATTCGTAATTCTCATAATATAACCCCTTTCTATGCGCCTGTTCTCAAGATCAGCTGATCATAAAGCTCTGTCATGACCTGAATCATCTTAGATGACAGATTGTATGCATTTTGATATTTCACCAGACTGATGGCTTCTTCATCGTTATCAACACCTGAAACAGACAGTCTTTGATGGGTAATCGAGTTTGATATATTTTCATAATTCGACTGAAAGGTATTGGCACTGTTGGCATTCAATGCAATATCAGCTGTTATGCATTGTAGAAACTCCTGTGAACTGCAGCCTCTAAAGGTCATTTTATCTTTATCTGTCTTAACCTTTTTCATCTCTGTCAAAAGATCATATGCCGATTCACCCTGCTTATCATTGGTCGTTGTTGCAAGTTTACCTACATCCTTGATCATATCATACGAAACTGTAATATTTGCTGCTGTCAGTTTGTAATAGGTATCCTGTGAGCTGCTTGTAACGGTCTGTCCTCTGGTATAATCACTAAAGTCAAATGGATGATCATGATCCTGAGAGTTTTTACCAATAAAGAGTACGCCCGCCGGATTTCCGTATTGATCCTTTCCTGTAAGTTCAATTTCATTTATGGCTTCTGCAAAGCTTCTGACCCATTCATTTAACTGTGACTGATAATACGGAATACCCATATAATCAATTTCTTTTCCGATCTGTCCACCCTTACCTGTGATACCAGCCGTCGTCTGTCCCGGAGCAAGATCCAGTTCAAAAGTATACGCTCCCGTTGTAGAGTCAAATGACCATCCTGTATATTCGAATTGTTTTGCTCCGACATTCAGAATTCCGCTCTCAGGAAGTCTTGTTTTATTAAGATCCAACAGATAATCCGGCAGATTTTCAAATGTAATCGTATCATTAGTAACACTTGCTATTGTTCCATGGAAATACTCTTCGTTATTTCCATCACGCACTTGCATTAACCCTTTTAATTCTCCGCCCAGATTTCCTCCATAGAGATTAAAATCCAAGCCATTGGACCATTTTAGTTCATATAGACCTTCTGCGTCTGATTCATTTATTTTATGTGATCTGGCAACACACTCTACAGTGTTATACTCATATCCATTCACCAGCTCCTGGCCGGCGATCGATACCATATATTTATTTGCTCCTGATAATTCTGTGCCACCCTCTGTTGTATAGATCGGTATTTCTTTTACCTCGACATCTGCGATTTTTGACAGATCATCAATTAATAACGCTCTTTGATCACGAAGCTCATTTGCAACCGAACCTGTCATTTCAATTACGTTAATCTGACGGTTTAATGTAGTAAGTCTGGCAGCAATCGAATTGATCTCATCTACTTTATTCTTAATTTCAGCATTGGTGTCTTCCTGCAGCTTGACAAGATCTGTGTTCATTTCATTAAAATACTCAGTCAGATTTCCTGCAAAAGAAAGAAACTGTGCTCTTACAGTTGAGTCACCTGCATTCTTTTGAAGCTCCTCCATAGCCGTATAAAAATTATCATAAATGTTTGTAAATCCGTCTACTTTCTCTGATTCCTGAAAATAATTTTCAATCTGCTTCATATAATACTGTTTGATATTATACTCGCCAAGATTTGCATTGTTATTCCAGTATTTAAAATCATAATAAGCATTTCTGATCTGTTCAATCGCAGTCGTATCTACACCAGAGCCTGCCATACCATATGAAGTATAGGTTCTAAGTGCGTCTGCTGCCTTTTGGATCACCTGTTGTCTGGAATATCCTTTTGTTTCAACATTTGAAATGTTATTTCCTGTTGTATTGATCGCAGCCTGTGCACTGACCAGTCCTGAATATCCAATTGTCAATCCGAAAAATTGTGATGGCATTTACATGCATCTCCCTTCTATCCAAGCTTATTGATGATATGTTCAAGCATTTCATCAATCGCATTGATGTATCTGCTGCTGGCATTATAGGCATTCTGGAACTTGATCATATTGGTCAGCTCTTCATCCTGCGAAACGCCCGCTACCTGTTGTCTGGCATCTTCTATTGACTTAACGGTACTACTTTGGCTCGAAGCCCGGTTTTTATAAACAGAACCTTCATTTGCAACAGCACCTACAAGATCGGAATAATAGTCTTGAAAGTTACTTGTTTTCGTCACGTCCGGATTTAAAGTATCAAATTTATCAGTAAAAATAGCCTTCAGTTTATCTGCTTTATCCTGGTCCACCTTTTGATCTGCCTTTACAAAACTAAGCAGCGTCGGTTGTTTTAACAGATCCGGATTGATTTTTAAATTCGCGGTTGTATACATTGTGGAAATGTCACTTGGGCTGCCGGCTGTATGTTCTTCCACATATACATAGTTGCCTGTTCCATCATCTACATATCTCGGGGTTCCAAGACGTACAAATAATTCAATCGGACATTCTCCCTGCGCATATGAAGTCCCAGCTGCAGGTGGATTAGACTCTCCACACAATACACAGTTCATTGCAGTCGTAACACCATGGATCAGATTATCAAATTCTGCCTGTACCTTCATAACGAAAGAATCCCTGATTCCCTTATCGGTGTATCCCGGTTCCTTAAGGTCTGAGTAATTGGCACTATGATCACCTCTGGCCAGTACCAGAGCTTTTAATTTTCCTATATCTGTATCGAGGTCTGATGAGATTTTTCTGCTCAAATCAAAAACCGGTGCATCATTATTAAAAGTCCAGACCGGTGTATAGAATCCTGTGGTTTCATCTCGTTTAACTCCCATAGGAAATGTCCGGTCCTTGCTTACAAGCACCTGTCCGTCAATGTCAACAGTAATCAGTCCATCGGCATTTTCATCATATGAAATCGGAACCAGAGCAGCTAATTCATCAATCGCCTGATTTCTGGCATCACGTAAATCATTGGCCTCTTCCGATCCAACTTCTACCTTACGTATCTTATTATTCAGTTCATAAATTGTTTCTGCGTATTTATTGACCTGATCAACAGCATCCTTTACCTGAAGGTTCAGATTTTGCTGATAAGACGAAAGACCACCGCTTACCGCATTGGCTCTCTCAAGAAAAACAGTAGCTTTAGAAACTAAGAGTCCCTGATTAACAGCACTGGCAGGGTCCTTAGCAAGCTCCTGTACGGAAACCCACAGATCATTTAATGAATTCTGGAATGCAACGCCTTCCATTTCTCCGAGCAGCGTTTCTATTTCATTTGCCACATCAAAAGAAATCTCGTAAAAAGCGGTTCTTCCTGTTTCTTCTCTATATGAAAGATCTAAAAACTGATCTCTTACCTGTCTTACTTTTTCATAATTTACGCCGAGACCTACCTGGTTCTTGCTGATGGCACTGTTGCTGATCGTGTTGTATTCACGCGTACCAAGCAAAACCTGTTGTCTCACATATCCAATTGTCTCCAGATTCGACAGATTGTGTGCGGTCGTATTCAATGCATTCTGGCTTGTCTGTAATCCTGAAACGCCTGTATATAAACTTCCCATTAACGGCATAATATCACCTCATTGTATTCAACGAACGGCTGTTATTGTTTTGCATCAAAACTGCTTGAAATGCCTAACATTTCGCCACTATTTGCGGCGCCTTTGTTATAGTTTGCAGTTTCCGGTGCCTGCTTCATCGCCTGGATCAGATTCAGTTCAAAGGAAACCATTTCCTGTGCATGTCTGATCAGATCACGATTTTGATCATTCACTGATTTGACTGCATTAACTGTTGCCTTTAGTACATCTCGTGCAACAGCTAGTCTTTGTTGTTCCTTTGGCTGCTTAGCAAGCAGCTGTACCAGGGTCGACAGCTTTAAAGACTCAACATCCTTGTTGATTACGTTGGCAATATCTACTGTTACCGATTCTCTCTTTCGTTCCAGATTTGCAATTCTGCCTACGACATTTTGTTCTTCATCCGTGATTTTCTGAAGTTCAGCAATATCTCCTTTTACGATGATAGGAGTCTTTTGCTTTGATAATTCCAGTAGTATTTCATATTCCGAATTTTCCTGTTCTAATACATTCAGTAGTTCTTCTATTAAACTTGCCACTAAAATTACCTCTTCCTATCTCGATTATAGATTTTCTAACTCATTAAACTTCTGTAACAGTTTATCTGCAAAAGATTCATTACTTACCTGATAGGTTCCCGCATTGACTTTTGCTTTCAGTGGTGCAGTCAGTTCTTCACGTACATCTGGAGTCTGGGCTACAGCTTGCTTCAAGATCTGAAAATCTTTTCCG
>JAAYYM010000016.1 GCA_012515365.1 Clostridia bacterium | reverse complement strand
TTTAAACTCATTGGTATAACTTCTGTTTTTATTAGTATTATTAGACATAATCATTCTCCTTAGGTTATTCTCGTAAGTCTATTATACATTGTTTTTATCTTACGACAACTATCCTAACACATAGGGAGAGTGTGTTTTTGGCAAATATGTCTCATGAAATAAGGACGCCACTTAATACGATCAAAGGACTGAATGAAGTCATACTGCGGGATTATAAGGAACCACAGCTGCAAGATTATGCAAATAATATTCAAAATTCTACCGCTACCTTAATGACCTTGATCAATGATATCCTGGATTTCTCAAAAATTGAAGCAGGAAAGATTATCATACAGGAACAAGCTTATCAGACAAATGCATTTTTCCAAAGTGTCATTACAGAATTTAAACCTAAGGTCCAGGCCAAAGGTCTTACATTTGAAATAGAGATCAGCCATGAACTGCCGGAATTCTATTATGGAGATGAAATCAGAATCAGACAGATTTTGATCAATTTGCTGAGCAATGCAATTAAGTATACAAGTGAAGGATCAGTCAGCCTTATGGCAAGGCGTATGATAATTGATGAAGGGAAAGACCAGTTGATCATTTCAGTGAAGGATACTGGTATTGGAATCGAGGAAGCGGACATACCAAGACTGTTTAAGAGCTTTGAGCGTGTAGAGGAAGCGCGGAATCGAAGCATTGAAGGCATTGGACTTGGTCTTAATATTGTTAAACAGCTGACAGAACAGATGGGCGGGGAGCTTAAGGTATTTAGTGTTTATGAGTCGGGTTCTATATTTACCGTGATCATACCACAGAAGAAGCAGGCAGTATTAATTAGAAAATCTATAGCATCAGATACAAATGAGGATCATTTCTTTGTGGCATCAAGAGCAAAGCTGTTAGTTGTAGATGACAGTAAAACAAATCTAATGGTAGTAGCGGCACTGTTAAAAAACACGAACATGCAGATCACCATGGTAACCAGTGGAGAAGAGTGTCTTGAGGAAATTACAAAGCAGCATTTTGATCTGATCTTTCTGGATCACAGAATGCCGCTTATGGATGGAATTGAGACTTTGAATGAAATTAGGAAGCGTGAGCATTTATGTAAGGATACTCCGATTGTTATGCTGACAGCCAATGCGGTGAACGATGCAAAAGCGGATTATCTGAAGGCTGGATTTGATGACTTTTTGTCGAAGCCGATCAATTTGGAGGAAATGTATATTATTATTAGAAAATTGCTGGCGCCGGAGTTGATTGATTAGAGGGTTGGGGGTATTGTACGATTTTGTGGAGTCATGCAAAAACGTTCGTCGAGGGCGTTTTGACTCCTCTTTTATTTTGCATGACTCCGCAAAATCGAGATATATGGTATGTGGTGGGTTTACAAAAAACGATTGTTGGGTATTGGGTGATTTTGAGGGGGAAGTGTGATAGAATGTATTGTGTAAAAAAATTGAATACAAGAGGAGGATCCAAATGCTAGAACAGTCTTATTATGAAAAGGCGGATGAGATCATTGCATTGCATGGAAAAGAGCAGAAGTCTTTGATTCCTATTATGCAGGATATTCAGTCTGCATATCGTTATCTGCCACCGGAACTTTTAAGCTATGTTGCAGAAAAAATCGGAATTACAGAGGCTAAGGCATTTAGTGTTGCCACGTTTTATGAGAATTTTTCATTTGAGAAAAAAGGAACATATGTGATAAAAGTATGTGACGGTACGGCATGTCATGTCAGAAAATCACCTCTTATATTAGAACAGCTTTATAAAGAACTGAATCTGTCATCAGAGAAACATACGACGGATGATATGCTGTTTACACTGGAAACCGTTTCATGTCTTGGTGCATGTGGACTTGCACCGGTTTTGACTGTTAATGATAAGGTTTATCCATCTATGGATAGAGATAAGGTTTCGCAACTGATCCGTGAATTGAGAGGTGAACATCAATGATAGAGTTTAGAAACAGAGAACAGCTTGTCAAATACAGAGGGGAAGTCAGAGAAAGAATCCAGACCAAAAAGTGCCGGATTCTTATTTGTGCCGGAACAGGCTGTCTGGCGGGCGGTTCTGAACAAATTTTTAAAAGGATGCTTGAACTGACCAAGGATACTGAAACAGAAGTTGTATTTGGTGAAGAAGTGGCACATCCAAAGGATGTCGATATTAAAAAAAGTGGCTGCCATGGATTTTGTGAAATGGGACCTTTGATGAGGATTGAGCCTTACAATATTTTATATATCAAGGTAAAAGAAGAAGACTGCGAAGAGATTTATGAGAAAACAATCAAACAGGGGGAAGCTGTTGAGCGTCTTTTATATGAAATGAATGGAGTGCGTTACCAGGCACAGGAGGAAATTCCTTTCTATGCAAAGCAGACACGTCTGGTTCTTAAAAACTGTGGTCACATAGATGCAGAGCATATAGAAGAAGCAATTGCCTATGATGGTTATATGGCATTAGAGAAGGTGCTATTTGAGATGACGCCGCAAGAGGTCATTGACGAAATTACCGAATCTGATTTACGAGGCAGAGGCGGCGGAGGCTTTAAGACCGGATATAAGTGGAAACAGGTTGCCGGTCAGGCTGAACAGATTCGATATGTCGTATGCAACGGTGATGAAGGTGATCCAGGGGCATTTATGGATCGAAGCGTCATGGAAGGTGATCCTCATAAGATGATCGAGGGTATGATTATCGCGGGCTATGCAGTAGGCGCAAGTGAAGGATATATTTATGTGCGTGCGGAATACCCGCTTGCCATCAACCGTTTGAAAATCGCCATTGGTCAGGCTATGCAGTGTGGACTGTTGGGAGATCATATACTTGGATCTGATTATAGTTTTCAGTTACATATTAACCGTGGAGCAGGTGCCTTTGTATGCGGTGAAGGCAGCGCATTGACGGCTTCTATAGAGGGTGAGCGCGGTATGCCAAGGACAAAACCGCCTCGTACTGTGGAGCAGGGACTCTTTGGCAAACCGACAGTGTTAAACAATGTGGAAACCTATGCCAATGTGCCGATGATCATCTTAAATGGTGCGAAATGGTATCATACGATTGGTACCCCGACAAGTCCGGGTACGAAAGCATTTGCCGTAACAGGAAGTATCAATAATACTGGTTTGATCGAAGTGCCGATGGGGACGACACTGCGCGAGATTGTGTTTGAAATCGGCGGCGGTATCAAAAACGGTAAGGCTTTTAAAGCAGTACAGATCGGCGGTCCGTCCGGAGGATGTCTGATCGATCAGGATCTGGATGTAACACTTGATTTTGATTCACTGAAGAAAAAAGGTGCGATGATCGGATCAGGTGGACTTGTTATTATGGATGAAGATACGTGCATGGTGGAAGTGGCGCGCTTTTTTATGAATTTCACACAGAACGAAAGCTGTGGTAAATGCGTGCCATGCCGTGAGGGCACGAAGCGCATGCTGGAAATTCTTGAAGATATCGTAGCAGGAAAAGGCAGTATGGAGCAGCTTGATATCCTGGATGAGCTGGGACATGCGATTACAGATACTGCATTATGTGGACTTGGAAAGAGTGCAGCACTTCCGGTACTGAGCACGTTACGTGTATTCAGAGAGGAATACGAAGAACATGTTATACAAAAGAAGTGCAGAACAGGTACCTGTCAGGCGTTGAATCAATATGTGATTTCGCCTGAATTATGTAAGGGCTGCTCAAAATGCGCAAGAAACTGTCCGGTGGAAGCAATCAGCGGAGAAATCAAACAACCATTCTTGATTGACCAGTCAAAATGTATCAAATGTGGAGCATGTATGACGAATTGTGCATTTGGTGCGGTCAAGATTGAACATTAGGAGGAACCATCATGGATTATATGATTATAGATTCTCATCCGGTACCTATCGAAGGAGAGAAAAATATACTTTCAGTGATCAGAAAAGCAGGAATTGATTTGCCGACATTTTGTTATCATTCTGAATTGTCCATTTATGGTGCCTGTCGTATGTGTGTAGTTGAGGATGATCGTGGCAGAATATTTGCTTCCTGTTCTGAACAGCCAAGACCGGGAATGGTCATTCAGACCAATACAAAGAGGATACAGCAGTATCGCAAACTGATCATTGAGCTTTTATTATCCTCTCACTGCAGAGATTGTACAACTTGTACCAAAAACGGGATGTGTGAGCTGCAGAGCCTGGCATATCGCGTGGGTGTTCATGCAGTTCGCTTTTTAAACTATAAAAAACAGATGGAAATTGATATGAGTTCGCCATGCATTGTCAGAGATCCGAATAAATGTATCTTGTGTGGTGATTGTGTTAGAACATGTTCAGAAATCCAGTCAGTCGGAGCACTGGACTTTGCATATCGTGGTTCTAAAATGCAGGTAATGCCGGCATTCAATAAAACACTGGCACAGACAGACTGTGTGGGATGCGGACAGTGCAGGGCTGTATGTCCGACAGCAGCGATTTCAATCCGTACAAATGTAACGGAGGTGTGGGATGCCATTAATGATCCAGATGTACGTGTGGTTGCGCAGATCGCACCGGCGGTACGAATAGCTGTGGGAGACCGGTTTGGACTTCCAAAGGGTGAAAATAGCATGGGAAAACTTGTGACTGCACTTCGGATCATGGGCTTTGATCATGTATATGATACGAATTTTGGTGCTGATCTGACTGTTATTGAGGAGTCGAAAGAATTAGCAGAACGATTAGAAAAAAATGAAAAGCTTCCGTTATTTACGTCCTGTTGTCCGGGATGGGTAAAATACTGTGAAACAAAGTATCCGGAGTTTGCAGAGCACATTTCTTCCTGTAGATCTCCGCAGGGCATGTTTTCAGCTGTGGTAAAGGATTATTATGAAAAGCAGGATGAAGTAGAAAAGAAGAAAACCTATGTAGTTTCTATTATGCCGTGTACGGCAAAAAAAGCAGAGATTCTACGTCCTGACAATCAGACAGAGGGACGTCAGGATACGGATATTGTCTTGACAACGATCGAAGTGATCCGTATGATCCGTCAGGTCGGAATCAAATTTGAAGAATTAGAAGGGGAAGCTCCTGATATGCCATTTGGCATGGCGTCAGGCGGGGCATCGATTTTTGGTGTTACCGGTGGTGTGACAGAAGCTGTACTCAGACATTTAAGTCCCAATCATGATCATAAAACACTGGATGAAATCAGCTTTAGCGGTGTGCGTGGAACAGACGGATTCAAGGAAGCAGTCGCAACGGTTGGTACCCACGAGGTAAAAATCGCAATCATCCACGGACTTGGAAATGCTGGGAAGCTATTGGAGCGTATTAAGGCAGGAGAGGCATCGTATGATTTCGTGGAAGTCATGGCGTGCAGACGAGGCTGCATCCTCGGAGGCGGTCAGCCTCTGCCTATGGGCGGACGTACCAGAAAAGGACGTACTGAGGGCATATACCGTGTGGATCAGCAGTCTAGTATTCGTTTTACAGATGATAATCCGATGTTAAAACAAATCTATGAGGATGTCATTGCAGGAAAAGAACATAAGCTTTTGCATCGAAACAAGGAGTAACTATGCATGATATTTTAAGGACTGATCTGATCACAGGATTAAAACTCCTTTGGAAAGAATGTTTTAGTGAAGATGATGATGCCTATATTGATTTCTTTTTTCAAAATAGATTTGATGAAAAAAATCTGTATTATGAAATGGAAAACGGAGAGATATATGCAGCGGTGCATCTTCTTCCCTGCTACGTGACGATTGATGGAAGAGAGCAGAAAGCACTTTATGGATATGCAGGCGGACTCAGAAAGAAATTCAGAGGTTTGGACAGATTCAAGGGAGTTGTTGAAAATATGCTTCAAAAGAATCCGAATGTATTTCTGTTTTGTCCGAAGGAATCTTTGGTGGATTATTATAAACAGATGGGATTTGTTCCGTGTTTTTGTCAAGATATGATCGAAACTGATGAAGCTTTACAGGATGAGAATAAAAAAAATGATCTGAAGATCAGTCCGTTAGAGAGTGCGGCATATGAGAACATGCGAAATGATTTCTTTCAAGGAGAAGGATATGTGCGTTGGGATCTAAATGCAATTGATTATGCACTTAAAGAAAAACGTTTTTGCGGTGGCTTTACACATTTGCTACATTACAAGGAACATCAATATGCGTTGATCGGTGAAGTAAAGGATCAACAGTTGATACTGGAAGAAACGACGATACCGGAAGAGCAGTTATATGATCTGCTGCCGAGTTTATGTAACATTTATGGAGCATCAAGGGGTACAGCATATGTACGAGGAAAAAAGACTTCGGATCCTATGTGTAAGAAGCATCTGATCGGGATGTCAAATCATTTAATCACACATCAGAATGCGTATATGGGATTAACTCTAATTTAAGGATGTCAGTATGTTAAAACAACAGCTTTTAGATATGATCAATCAAATAGTTCCGATCAATGAACAAGTGGTGAAAGCAGTCTTCGAGAGATGGGATCACATTGCCAAACCATTAGATGCACTTGGTGTTATGGAGGATTTGATTGCAAAAATAGGGGGCATACAAGGTCAGATGTCTCCGGATATTACAAAGAAATGTATTGCTGTGATGTGTGCAGATAACGGTGTAGTCAAAGAAGGAGTCACTCAGACCACAAGTGATGTGACTGCCGTCATTGCATCTAATATGTTGAAAAAACAAACCTCTGTCACGCTTATGGCAGAGGCTGCTCATTGTGATGTGCGTGTATATGATGTCGGTATGCTGACAGAAATAGAAGGTATTGAGAATCGGAAAGTGAAAAGTGGAACTGCAGATTTTTATATCGAATCTGCTATGAACTATGACGATGCACTGACCATGATACTTACCGGGATATCAATTGTGAAAGAACTAAAAGAAGCGGGATATAGTATGATTGGTGCCGGAGAAACCGGGATTGGAAATACAACAACCAGTAGTGCAGTTGCTGCTTCGTTATTGTCTCTGCCGGCAGCACAGGTGACGGGAAAGGGAGCAGGACTATCAGATGATGGACTGAAACGAAAAATCGAAGTGATAGAGTCTGCGATCAGGATGTTAAGACCTGATCGAAGTGATCCGGTAGACGTCCTTGCAAAAGTGGGCGGATTTGACATAGCAGCAATGTGTGGTTTGTTTTTGGGTGGCGCCTGTTATCATGTTCCAATCGTAATCGATGGACTGATTTCATCTGTTGCAGCTTTGTGTTCTTATAGACTTTGCCCTTTTTCAAATGGATACATGATCCCTTCTCATTGTTCAAAGGAACCGGCAGCCATGATGATTATGGAGGAGTTGAAATTGCAGCCTGTTATCATGGCCAATATGGCTTTGGGTGAAGGGACAGGGGCAGTGACGATGATGCCTTTACTGGACATGATCCTTCATGTTTATCAACAGATGCCTACTTTCAAAGAAACAAAGATCGAGGAATACAAACCATTATGATGATGTTGATTACCGGTGCCGCTTCTAGTGGAAAATCAGAGTATGCGGAAGAAGTCATGGTAAAATTAAATACAGGAAAAAAGTATTATCTGGCAACTATGCATGCTTATGATGATGATGGAAGAGAACGTGTGAAACGTCACTTAGAAAGGCGTATGGGAAAAGGCTTTACTACGATTGAGCAATATACGCAGATTGGATCATTAGAGCTTGTATCAGATTCATCGGTTTTATTAGAATGTCTTCCGAATCTGCTTGCCAATGAAATGTATGATTTAAATGGGGCAAAAGGGCATAGCGTGGAACAAATTTTTAGCGATATCAGAGCGTTAAGTGAAAGAACGAAAAATATGGTGATAGTTTCTAATGACGTATTTTCTGATGGAGTCAGCTATGATGAATTTAGCAGGAACTATATTGAAAATCTTGGTATTCTGCAGCAGAAAATAGGAGCGTATGCTGATTATGTTGTTGAGAGTGTTGTCGGTATACCTGTGTACCTGAAAGGAGAACCGCTATCGTGAAACAGATATTTGAATCCTTTTGCATTGCATTTTCCACATATTCTGTCATTCCAATGCCAAATGTGAAATGGACAGAAAGTAACAGACGTTACTCGTTAATTTTTTTCCCATTTGTTGGTGTCATCATAGGAATTGCTTTGGGTGTATTCTATTTGTTTTATGAACGTCTTAATTTGACGAATATCATATTTGCGGCACTTGCTACCGCGATCCCTGTCTGGTTGACTGGAGGAATTCACATAGATGGCTTTTGTGATACCTGTGATGCAAGGGCATCCCACAAAAGTATGGAGCAGAAATTACTAATTCTTAAGGATCCCGGAGTCGGTGCATTTGCAGTGATTAAGTGCATTTTGTATTTTTTACTGATGTTTTCGGCCTTTGCTTTTGTCAGTGAACAGGGGATTTATGCAATGTGTTTTGTCTTTGTAATCAGCAGAGTGCTAAGTGCCTTGTCTGTCATTCATTTAAAATGTGCCAAGACGAGCAGTATGGCCGCTGGATTTAAACATGCAGCAGATAAGAAACAGGTTACGGCTGTTTTGTGTATAGAACTCGCAGCAGTTATATTGATTATGTGTATCTTTTTCAGACCGTATTTTGAGATTATATTCTGCTGCAGCGCTCTGGTGTTTTTGTATTATGAACGTATTTCTACAAAAGAATTTGGAGGCATTACCGGTGATCTGGCGGGATACTTTCTTTCTTTATGCGAATTGGTTTCGTTATGGGGAATCCTGCTACTGGAAAGGTGGATCTTATTATGATTTTGATTATTGGTGGAAGCGCACAGGGAAAACATCATTACGCTACTACAGAGCTTTGTATTTTGGAAACTGATATCATAGATCATCTTCAGAATCTGATTCGCGAAGACATGATCGCAGGGAAATCTCCAAAGGAGCATATCAACAGTCTGATGGAAGAAAATCCGAATGTCTGTCTGATCTGCGATGAGATCGGATCCGGCATTGTACCGATGGAACAGTTTGAACGTGATTATCGTGATATGACAGGAGAAATCTGTTGTGAACTGGCAAGGCGTGCGAAACATGTGTATCGTGTGAATTGTGGGATTGGACAGGTGTTGAAATGAAGCAGAGAACCATCTATTTTTTTAGGCATGGAGCAACAGGCGGAAATTTAGAGAAGCGCTATATCGGAAGAACGGATGAAGCGTTATTGCCAGAGTCAGTCGAACTGATTCAAAGAAAGGTCTTTCCAAAGACAGACGTCATTTTTACATCTCCGCTGAAACGATGCATACAAACAACTGAAATTGCATATCCAGGTAAGCCCTATTTGGTTGTTGAAGACTTAAGGGAATGTGATTTTGGTGAATTTGAGGGACGCAATTATTTTGAACTAAGTCAAAACCCTGATTATCAGAAATGGATTGATTCAAATGGAGTAATGCCCTTTCCCCAAGGAGAAACACCTGCACTTTTCAAGCAACGCAGCATTCAGGCATTTCTTACCTGTGCTGAACAGCTTAAGGAAGATGCAAGTGCCACTTTTATTGTACATAATGGCACGATTATGTCGGTTTTTGAAGCATTGGCCAAGGAAAAGAAAACCTACTATGAGTGGTCAGTTGATCATGTGTGTGGGTATTCCTGTGTCTTTGATCACATCTGCCTTAAGCATATATCTAGATTAGAGCTGTAAGTTAAAGAGTATCAAATCAGTAAAATAGTTGTATGATATAAGTAAAAATGCAGGAAAACCAAATGGATAAATTGACTTCACTGTCACATAGTGATATAATTTTTTTATCTTAAATTATGAGGAGGATAAAAAGATGACTACAGAAGACATGATGTCACAGATTATGACAGGATTTACGGCAGCATATTATGTTGGACTTGCGATATTTTATGTATTGCTCGTAATCGCATTTTGGAAAATGTTTGAAAAGGCAGGAGAAGAAGGATGGAAGAGTATTATTCCGTTATATAATACTTATATTCTTTACAAACTCACATGGGGAAATGGATGGTTTTTCTTATTAAACTTCATCCCATGCGTAAACGTTGTTGTATCTATCATCACTTGCTTCAAAACTGCAAAGGCATACGGTAAAGGAATAGGATTTGGATTTGGTTTATTATTCTTATATAATATCTTCTTGCTAATCCTTGGTTTCGGCAGTGCAGAGTATGTTGGACCTGATCAAACAAAATAGTGTTTTGTATTTATTGAACGATTAAGTCCTGCAGGGGAATTCTGAGTGGATTCTCCAGCAGGACTTTTTTTTCGTGCAATTGTATATTGAGTCATGTATAATGTATAAAATGAAGGATAATGGAGGGATGAGAGGATGAAAAAAGAAGAGACAACAACATATGATAAAACAGCGTATGATAAAGTGGATGGTAAGAGGATTGTCTTATATCTGCTGATTGTATTTGTAATTACCTATGTATTGGAAATCGGGGTGGTTGGTTCACTTGCGGCGTCAAAGGATAAGACGAGTAATATGTTGGCTCAGATTGTTACTGCATCTATGATGATGATACCGGCATTATCAGTTGTGATTACACGACTGGTTACAAAAGAAGGCTTTCAATATCATAATCTGAATCCAAATCTCAAGGGGAATGGTAAGTATTATCTATTCGCATGGTTTGCACCTGCTGTTATGATTCTGTTGGGCGCAGTACTGTATTTTATCTGTATTCCGGGAACGTTTGATTATCATATGGGGTATGCGCTGAGCGTATATAGTGAACAGAATATAAACATTACGTCAGAGCAGCTTCGTACAACTATTTTCAGTCAGATGGCAGCTGGTATTTTCATGTCTCCAATCATTAATCTGATCACCTGTTTCGGGGAAGAATGGGGATGGAGAGGATATTTACTTCCGAAGCTTTTGAAAAAGTTTTCTTTTGCACCGACGGTTTTGATTTCAGGTTTGATCTGGGGACTGTGGCATGCTCCACTCACTGTACTTGGTCATAATTATGGTCTGGATTATCCGGGATATCCATATCTTGGAATAGTGGCAATGTGCATATTCTGCATTGTTATGGGGACGATCTTTTCGTACCTGTGTATCAAAGTAAAAAGCTGTGTGCCTGCGATTATCATGCATGGGGCAGTGAACGGACTGTCAGCGACTGCAATTTATTTTACAGAAGATGGTGGTAATCCGTTCATAGGACCATCAACAACAGGAATATTAGGTGGCAGTATGTTTATCATCTGCGCAGTTATTTGTCTAATCCTTGTTTATCAAAAGAAAACCACATCTCATACAAACTAATAAATAAAAACAGATACTCCACAATATAATTGACTCTTGACAATCTATTATGTTGTGGAGTATAGTTCATATTGAAAGTTTGATAATCAAACTATTGAAACACAAATAATAAGCAGATCAAACTATTTGGTTATCAAAAAATAAAACATCAGGTAATTGAAAAACAATTGTCTGAAATAAAACATGATAAGACAGGAGAATTGATATGTTAGAAAAAATAAGTGAAATGATCAAAGAGCAGTTAAATTTAAGTGGTGTTGAAATTACAGAAGCAACAAGTTTTAAAGAAGACCTTGGAACTGATTCTTTGGATCTGTTTGAACTTGTAATGTCTATGGAAGAAGCATTTGAAGTAGAGATTCCTACAGAAGATCTTGAGAAAATGAGTACAGTAGGAGACATCGTAACATATTTGACAAATAAAGGTGTAGAGGCATGATTACCGAGATGACAGAATTATTAGGTATTGAATATCCCATTATTCAAGGTGGAATGGCATGGGTGGCAGAGCATCATCTGGCAGCGGCAGTTTCAGAGGCAGGCGGTCTTGGTCTCATTGGAGCAGCAAGTGCTCCGGCAGAAGTAGTCAGAGAGGAAATCAGAAAAGCTAAAGCGCTGACGAAAAAACCGCTTGGAGTCAATATCATGCTGTTAAATCCAAATGCAGATGAAGTGGCAAAGGTCATTGTAGAAGAAGGCATTTCAGTTGTTACAACAGGAGCAGGTAATCCGGAAAAATATCTGGATATGTGGAAATCGGCCGGTGTCCGTGTAATACCTGTAGTGGCCAGTGTGGCATTGGCTAAAAGAATGGAGCGATGTGGAGCTGATGCTGTTGTTGCAGAGGGAATGGAGTCAGGTGGACACATCGGAAAACTGACGACTATGACGTTAGTACCTCAAATTGTAGATGCAGTTTCAATTCCGGTCATTGCAGCAGGGGGAATCGCAGATGGACGAGGATTTGCAGCCGCTATGATGCTTGGCGCAAAGGCAGTTCAGATGGGAACCAGATTTGTCGTAGCAGATGAGTCGATTGTACATGATCAATATAAAGATAAAATCATAAAAGCAAAAGACATTGATACAGAAGTGACAGGAACAACAACAGGACATCCGGTCAGACAGCTGCGTAATCAGATGACCAGAGAGTACTTAAGACTTGAAAAAGAGGGTGCGGGATTCGAAGAGCTTGAGTATCTGACACTTGGTTCACTTCGTAAGGCAGTCATGGAAGGTGATGTCGTAAATGGCACTGTGATGGCAGGACAGATCGCCGGTATGATCAGCAAAAGACAATCATGCAAGGAAATCATAACAGAAATCATGGAAGAAGCGGAGGCATTGTTACGTCATGCATAAAACAGCATTTATATTTCCGGGCCAAGGTGCACAGTACATAGGAATGGGAAAAGATTTCTATGAGAATTTTGAAGAAAGCCGAGAAGTTTTTGAAATTGCAAAAAAAGCGACAGAATTAGATATTGCAAAGCTCTGCTTTGAGGAAAATGAGCAGCTGAATCAGACGGAATATACACAAATCTGTATGCTGACGACGGAGGCTGCAATCCTTAAAGCAATCGAAAAAAGAGGAATAAAAGCTTCTGTATGTGCAGGTCTCAGCCTTGGAGAATATGGAGCGTTAATAGCCGCCAATGTATTGTCACTTGAGGATGCGTTTAAATTGATTCGTACAAGAGGAATACTCATGCAAAATGCTTATCCGAGTGGCGGTGCAATGTCAGCGGTTCTTGGAATGGATGCAAAGCAGATCGAACAGATCTGTGCAGATACAGCTTTAGAAAATCCTCAGGAAATAGTGTCTATTGCCAATTATAACTGCCCGGGACAGATCGTAATTACAGGATCAAAGGATGCAGTCGCACTGGCTGGAACGAAATGTGCCGAAGAAGGTGCAAAAAGAGTGGTACCACTTAAGGTTAGCGGACCCTTTCATTCAAAACTACTTGAACAAGCAGGAAAAGAGCTTGGAGAATTTATGCAAGATATGACGTTTCAAACACCGGTCATCCCTTATGTGGCAAACGTGACTTCACAGTATTGTACGGATAAAGATCAGATAAAGCATTTGCTGGAACAGCAGGTGGCAGCTCCGGTCAGGTGGCAGCAAAGTGTGGAACGTATGATAGCAGATGGCGTAGACACATTTATAGAGATCGGACCGGGAAGAACACTAAGCGGATTTATTAAAAAGATCAATCGCGAAGTTACCGTTATGAAGGTAGAGAATCTACAAGATTTTGATGCACTCATTCATCAGCTATAAACACCATTATTGGAGGAAATAGAATGATTTTAGAAGGAAAAACTGCGATCGTTACAGGTGCTGGAAGGGGAATCGGAAGTGCCATCGCAAAAACACTGGCCTGTGAAGGTGCCAATGTTGTATTAAACTATCACGGATCACAAGAGCGGGCAAAGGCTGTTTTACAGGAAATAGAAGCAGCAGGTGGTA
>JAAYYM010000750.1 GCA_012515365.1 Clostridia bacterium | reverse complement strand
TTCGAGGGGCTGGCTTATGCAATGTTCGATTATCCGGATATGCTGGAAGATATGGTAGAGACCGCCTGTCTGCTGGTCGAGGATTTCCTTGATCAGGTACTGGGGAAGATAGATTTCGACTTTGCTTCCGGATGGGAGGATATCTGTTTCAAAAATGGCCCGGCCATCACCCTAGATTTTTTCACTCAGGTGGTGGTGCCCCGCTACAAACACATCGGCGACAAACTGCACCGTCATGGCATCAATCTCTGGTATACGGACTGCGACGGCGATGTGCGGCCATTGCTGCCGGGGTTCCTGGCAGCGGGCATCAACTGCCTCTTCCCATTCGAGGTTAACAGCTGCTGCCATGCCGGAGAGCTCCTGGATCAGTACCCCGGGCAATTGCGCATCATGGGCGGAGTCGACAAAATGGCCCTGGGGCGGGGCCCGGAAGCCATCCGCAAGTATCTCGAATCGCTGGCGCCGTATGTCGAACGCGGCGGCTATATCCCTTTCTGTGATCACCGCTGCCCCCCCAATGTGAAACCCGCGGATTATCTCTATTATCTCGACCTGAAAGAAAAAATGTTCGGCTTGCCGGATGCTTGACGCTGTAGATGGCGCATTATTGCCTCGTGGCAGTTCTCCTGGAAAAATGCCGATTTTGATTGTCGGTGCGGCAATCAGGCAGTATATTATTAGCTCGGCTTATTTCTTAACTGAGTGGTAGAGTCTGCATTTTACAGGTGAATTATATGAGCAAGAAAAATTTTACCTTGATTGAGTTGTTAGTGGTGATTGCCATTATTGCGGTGCTGGCCTCGATGCTGCTGCCGGCCTTGAGCAAGGCCCGGCAATCCGCGCACCGGACCCATTGCATCAACAATATGAAGCAGCTGGGCATCGGGTTTTACCTGTATGCCGAGGCCAATGAGTTCTGCAGTCCGGCTCAACGGGTGGATAATCCGCTGGGCAGTGACTATTGGTGGTATCCTGAGAGTCCCACCTATGGCATTGTCGCCGGGTACTTGAATCTTAATTCCGGTTCCGGGGCGTATGTTCCGGCCATGGGCGGTTGCTACAAGACCAAGCATAATGTCCCCTACAAGAGTGCGTTGATGTGTCCCACCCGGGGTATCCCCGGGCAGACCACCACATCTCATACAGTATTTCATGGTTTTGGTTTGAACACCCGCTTGTTTGAAGGTGGCAAAGGCTACGGCTATCCCCTGGCCAAGGTTAAGCTGCCGGCCCGGACTTGCCATGCCGCTGAAAGCAGCGCTTCAGGCGTCAATTACCGCCCCTTTACCTCTACAGAATATCCGATGGTGTTTCCGCATGGAGGCCTGAGCAACACCCTGTTTATTGACGGACATGTCACCCCCCTGAAAATGCATCAGGTCCCGGATCAGAATCAGCGCAGTGATGGCTATGTCGCATCCTTCTGGTGTCCCGGCCCGACTATGAATTCCAGCTGGCACGACAACTGGTAAGCAGCAGCGCATCTGCGAGTGGCTTTCTCTATCCTGTAATATTCAAACAAGGAGTACCCGATGTCCGCACGGTTCTTGGCACTCGCCTGCCTGCTCTGTTCGCTGTCTTATGCCCTGGAAGTGCCCATCGCCGTTGACAACCCCGCCGGTTTCCAGGGCCGTCGTGCGGTCTATGTCGGCATACCCTTTGCGCCGGGGACGCTCTCCAGCCCGGAGAGGCTGGGGATTTATGCCGGGGAGCAGCAGCTGCCGGCCCAGTTCACGGTGCTGAACCGCTATCCCGGCC
>JAAYYM010000126.1 GCA_012515365.1 Clostridia bacterium | reverse complement strand
TCCGATTCCTTTTGGTCCATTCAGCTTATGTGCACTCGCACTTAACATATCAATATTCATCTCATCAACCTGAATGGGAACCTGCATAAAAGCCTGTACCGCATCAGTGTGAAAAAGTACTCCATGTTTTTTAGCTATTTCACCGATTTCTTTGATTGGCTGTATCGTACCTATTTCATTATTTGCAAACATCACAGAAATTAAAATTGTATCTTCACGAATTGATTTTTCCAATTCATCAAGGTCTATCACGCCATCCTGATCAACATTAATATAGGTGATTTCAAATCCTCTTTTTTTCAAATAATCACACGTATGCAGGATTGCATGATGTTCTATTTGTGATGTAATGATATGCTTTCCTTTGCCCTCATACGCTTCTGCCGTAGCGATCAAAGCCCAGTTATCTGCTTCTGATCCGCCAGCCGTAAAATATAGGTCTGCTACATTGGCTCCGATTGCACCTGCTATCGTCTCTCTGGCCTCTGTTACAGCCCTTTTTCCCATGGAACCAAGGTCATAAATACTGCTTGGATTTCCATACATCTGTGTAAAATAAGGAAGCATGGCTTCTACAACCTGTGGTGCGGTCCTGGTAGTGGCCGCATTATCTAAATAAATGACTTTTTTATCTTCATGACTGCTCATTTCATCAGCTCCTATTCTTAATTCCTAGTAAACCCATTCGAATTCATCCATTAGCATAATAGCATCACACATATCATCTGTCAACTGATTGTATTATTATTATATTCCGAGTTTGTGTAAATGCGAAGTGAGGGGATTGATGAGGGACGATTTTGAACATGTGCATGTAAAAACGTCCTCGACGAACGTTTTTGTATGAATTCACAAAATCGGTCAGCACATGAAACCATTATATAAGCGCTCTTTTGGGGAATACTGAATTATCCTAAGGCTACGTCTAGGGTCATCATGATTAGGAAACCGATGGCGAAGCCCCAGGTGCTGATATCGGTGTGTTCACCGGAAGATGCTTCTGGGAGCAGCTCTTCGATTACGACATAAATCATGGCACCGGCTGCAAAAGCGAGCAGATATGGAAGTGCTGTCGTTATAACTTTTGAAAGAAGAATCGTAAGAACAGCTGCTATAGGCTCTACGATACCTGATGACATGCCATATAAAAACGCTTTTCCTTTGCTGTTTCCCTCTGAACGAAGGGGCAGGGAAATAATCGCGCCTTCCGGAAAATTTTGAATGGCGATTCCTATAGAAAGTGCAAGTGCAGAGGCAAGTGTGATGTCAGCATGACCACTGACAAGTCCGGCATAGACAACCCCTACAGCCATGCCTTCTGGTATATTATGAAGTGTAACAGCAAGTACGAGCATAGCACTTTTTCCAAGCTTGGTCTTTGGCCCCTCCGGCTCTTTCTCATTCATGTGTAAATGTGGAATAATCTTATCCAGCAGATATAGAAATGCAATTCCAAGCAGGAAACCGACGACTGCCGGTATAAATGCAAATCGCCCCATTGTTTCTGACATCTCCATCGCCGGTATCAGAAGTGACCACACACTTGCCGCAACCATAACACCCGATGCAAATCCCAGCAACGCCTTCTGTATCCCATCCTTTAACGTATC
>JAAYYM010000125.1 GCA_012515365.1 Clostridia bacterium | reverse complement strand
TTTCATAATCTTCATAATATACCTGTTTATTTTCATTGGTATATGAGCTGTGTGTAAGTGCCTGACAAAGCAACTCATGGTTCAAATAAGTATGTCCTGTCAGTTTTTCTACTTTTAAATAACCTCTTTGCTGATTCATGTTCTACTCCAAGAGTCTCAGTGAACACATAATTAAAAAGCCCTTCACAGGGCCCTTTAATCATTAGTTCAATGCGCTTTTAATTTGATTGACTGCATCTCCTACAGATACGATTTTTTCCGCATCTTCCGTTGCAATTTCGATGTCAAAGGCTTCTTCTATTCCCATGATGATCTGAAATACATCCAGCGAATCAGCTCCAAGATCATCGGTAAATGTTGTCTCCATGGTAATTTCGTCTGCATCGACGTTTAAAACCTCAGCTATTATTTTTTTCAGTTTTTCAAATTCCATTGTTTAACCCTCTCTTAATCATCCATAATATTGATTTTTTCATTTATTTTCTCATTGATGTGCTGTTGTTTAAACGCAACACACTGTATGATCGAATTAGTAACTTCTTTTGCTTTCGAGCTTCCATGTGTTTTTACCACCAGACCATTCAAGCCTAGTAATGGAGCTCCGCCGTACTCTGTTGCATCAAAAGTCTTAAGCGTCTGTTTCAATGCCGGTTTTACAAGTAAAGCACCTATTTTACTACGGAAGGTCGACATCATACCCTGCTTGATCTTGCGCAAAAGCGTGTCACCGACTCCCTCATATAACTTTAAGATTACATTTCCGACAAACGCCTCGCAGACGATAACATCTGCCTCCCCTTTAGGAATATCTCTTGCTTCAATACTTCCGATAAAATTGATATCCGGACAGTTTTTCAACAATGGAAATGTCTCCTTGACAAGCATGTTTCCTTTGTCTTCCTCAGCTCCGATGTTTACGATTGCTACTTTTGGATTCTTGATCCCAATGATATGTTCCATATAAATAGAACCCATTTTGGCAAACTGTACAAGATGAGAGGCTCTGGCATCTACATTGGCTCCACAGTCAATCAAAAGTGACACTCCCTTTTCCGTAGGAATCAGTGGTGCTAACGGTGCTCTTTCCACCCCCTTGATCCTTCCGACAATGAACTGCCCTCCGACCAGATTTGCTCCTGAGCTTCCTGCAGATACAAATGCATCACAGCTTCCGTTCTTTACCAGTGTCATTCCCTTAACAATAGAAGAATTCTTTTTCTTTCTGATTGCCATAACCGGAGGCTCTGCAGTCTCAATTACTTCATCTGCTTCGACCAGTTCGATTCTGTCCTGAGGATAATCATATTTTTGCAATTCAGCCCTTACCTGATCTTCGCGGCCAAGGAGAAACACCTTGATTTCTTCCTTTGCACGTACTGCATCGATCACACCTTTAACGATCTCTCCCGGTGCATGATCACCGCCCATGGCATCTACTGCAATATTTACCTTTTCCTGCATATTTTGCATTTCCTCCTAAGATAGGAACCTTGTCCTATCTGAACTCTATAAATTACTATACAAGACATCTATATAAAAATCAATCACTTTTTTTGCTTCAAAATAACGAAAAAAGACTTTTCGGTTTCCCGAAAAGTCTTGTCTTTTTCTTCTTAATCCTGAGCAATGATTTCTTTCTTATTGTAAGAACCACATGCTTTACATACTCTATGAGGTACCATAAGTGCACCACATTTACTGCATTTTACTAATGTAGGAGCGCTCATTTTCCAGTTCGCTCTTCTTTTATCTCTTCTTCCCTTAGAAGATTTATTCTTTGGACAAATTGACATCGTTACACCTCCTTAAATATTATTCATACTCAACTGTAACTCTAAATTGATATCGACGAACCAAACTGCATCCGTCGTAAATACTCACAACGTATACTTGTCGTTTCATACTCAATCAATTATACATATCGACTTTTAAAATGTCAACCTATTTTCGATATATTTTTACGTAACATGATTACTCAAGAAGTGCAAGTGTTTCTCTTGCTATCGCAAGCTCTTCATTGGTCGGAATAACAAGCACTTTTGTTTTTGACTGTGGAGTCGTGATCACGATTTCTTCTCCGCGTTTTGCATTCTTTTCTTCGTCTATTTCTACACCAAGATATCCGAAATACTCACAGATTTTTGAACGTACCACATTGCTGTTTTCTCCAACGCCTGCTGTGAAGCAGATACAGTCCACACCATTCATCGCTGCCACATAAGATCCGACATACTTTGCTACACGATAAGCAAATACATTCAATGTACGAACAGAATTTTGTTTTCCGGCTGCAGCGCCCTCTTCAAGATCTCTGAAATCACTGGTAAAGCCTTCTGAGAGTCCCAATACACCAGACTTCTTATTTAATATAGTAAGTACCTCTGATAATGACTTTTGTTCCTTTTGTGCGATAAATTCAATGATAGCCGGATCCAGATCTCCTGATCTTGTTCCCATCACAAGGCCCTCTAACGGTGTCAGTCCCATCGAAGTATCGACTGATTTACCATATTTAACAGCAGTAACTGATGCACCGTTTCCAAGGTGGCAAACAATCGTTTTCAACTGCTCATATGGCTCATGAAGCAATGCAGCTGCTCGTTGTGATACATAGCTGTGACTTGTTCCGTGAAATCCATATCTTCTGATCTTATACTTCTGATAGTATTCATACGGAAGTCCGTATAGATAAGCTTCCTCTGGCATTGTCTGATGAAATGCAGTATCAAACACGCCCGCCTGTGGTGTGTTTGGCATCAGCTCCAGACATGCAGCTACGCCGATTAGATTGGCAGGATTATGTAAAGGTGCAAGCTCATTACACTCTGTAACAGCTGAGATCACATCATCATTGATCAAGGTAGAAAACGCAAATTTTTCTCCACCATGTACCAGTCGGTGTCCAACTGCTCCAATTTCATCAAGATTCTTTACTACGCCTGTAATCGGGTTTGTCAATGCATTAATGACAAGCTTGATCGCCTCGGTATGTGTCGGCATATCAGACTCCTTGATCTGTTTCTCACCACCGGCAGGTGAATAAACGATACGGCTGCCGTCGATTCCGATTCTCTCACAAAGACCCTTCGCAATTACCTCTTCGCTGTCAGTATTAATCAATTGAAATTTAAGAGAAGAACTTCCACAATTTATAACTAATATATTCATTTTCCTGTTCCTTCCTATTCATATATCTAGTTGTTTTCTATCTGATACAAATCATTTTCCTTCTATACCAACTGCGCCTGAACAGCAGTTAATGCAACAACTCCGACAATATCTTCTGCTGAGCAGCCTCTGGAAAGATCATTCACAGGTCTACTGATCCCCTGAAGCATTGGTCCATACGCTTCTGCCTTTCCAAGACGTTGTACCAGTTTATAGCTGATATTTCCACAATCCAGATTAGGGAAGATCAAGACATTGGCTTTTCCACCCACTTCACTTCCCGGTGCTTTAGACTGTGCAATAGAAGAAACAATAGCTGCATCCGGCTGTAACTCACCATCTATCATCAGATGTGGATACTGCTCATGTGCAATTCTGGTTGCCTCTACCACCTTATCTACCAAAGGATGTTTTGCACTTCCTTTTGTAGAATGTGACAGCATCGCTATGACCGGTTTCACTCCGACCAATGTTGTAAAGCTTTTGGCTGAGCTGTCAGCAATAGCTGCAAGCTCTTCCGCATTTGGATCCTGATTTAAGCCACAATCAGCAAATAAAAATGTTCCATCTGCTCCATATTCGCAATTAGGCACATCTAGAATAAAAAAGCCTGATACCAGCTTTACTCCTGGCGCAGTTTTTAGTATCTGCAATGACGGTCTTAATACATCTGCTGTTGCATGACATGCTCCAGCCACCATTCCGTCTGCATCTTTCGCTTTTACCATCATAACACCAAAAGTCAGATAATCATTCAAAAGAATTTCTCTTGCCTTCTCAGGTGTCATTCCCTTTTCTTTACGAATCTGATAGAGAAGCTCTACATACCGATCGAGCATATCGGTCGTTTCAGGATCTACGACTTTTACCTGATTCAGATCGACTTCAAGCCATCTGGCTCCATCCATGATTTTTTCTTCTTTTCCGACCATCACAATATTCGCAATACCTTCTCGTAAAATCTGTGCCGCAGCAATCAATGTTCTGCGGTCATTTGTTTCCGGTAATACAATTGTTTTCACATCTTGTCTGGCACGATCCTTTATCCTATCAATAAATGACATTCAAATAACTCCTTTCAAGCACACTGTAACAGAATATAACAAATATCACATTCATTAGCTTTATTATATTCTACTCGTTTATTGTATACAAGATTTTTTTTGTACATTTATGTGCAAAATCAAATACAATCGGCCTTATTTTTTGTGATTTTTTTGTCAATGTTGACAAACTTTTCACAGAAGTAAAAAGATTTACAGCTGCTCTCTTTTTTTGTATACTCAAATTAGGAGATTCCATTCCAAAATGAGGTGACTGAATGAAAATTGTAGGAATTATCACAGAATATAATCCATTTCATAATGGGCATCGCTATCACATCGAAAAAGCCAGAGAGTTAACCGGTGCTGATTATGTCATCGCAGTCATGAGCGGTGACTTTGTACAAAGGGGCGAACCTGCCTGCATTGATAAATATGTCCGCACAAGAGCTGCTCTTCTAAATGAAGTCGATGCAGTGTTTGAATTACCGCACTACTATGCCCTCGGCAATGCGGAACATTTTGCTATGGGAGCCATCTCTTTACTGGATAAACTCGGAATTGTAGACTCTGTTTGTTTTG
>JAAYYM010000124.1 GCA_012515365.1 Clostridia bacterium | reverse complement strand
GCGTTTTTCCTGTCAATCGTCATTTTGAGGACAGAGAAAAAGGCACAGGCAATGTCGCTGGAAATTATGAAAACAGAGGAGATTGCCAATCAGCAGGAACTTGAGATGGCACAGAAATTATTCAAACTCTATAATATTGAATACATCAATAATATGGTTATAGCACTTTTAGAGCTGATATACAGAGTGCTTCAGATTGTAGTTATGGCTTCAAATAATGGAAGTTCAAGTTCTAAGGCATAACAAGGCAGGGAGCTGGTAAATAGTATAACGATAATGAGCTGTCATCCTGACAGTCAAGCAGGATGACAGCACTTTTTTGTTAAGCTGTCATGCCTCCGTCAACAATAATCGCGTTTCCGGTCACATATGATGAATCATCAGAAGCTAAAAAAACTGCAACCGTTCCTATTTCCGATGGTTCTCCACCTCTGCCTAATGGAATAAGAGGAAGTGTCTGTTGCGTAAATTCTCCTTCACGAGGCATCATTTCGGAAAAAATAGTACCCGGGCAGATTGCGTTAACCCGTATACCCTTTGGTCCAAGTTCTTTTGACATTGACTTTGTCAAGGAAATAACCCCTGCTTTTGTAGCACCATACGTTGACATATGAGGGCTTCCTCCGAGTCCGCCAATTGATGCAACATTAATTAAATTACCATTTTTGCCCATGTGTGGAACCGCTAACTTTGTTGCAACAAAATAACTTCTTAAATTGAGGTTAAGGACTTGGTCCAAATCCGATTTAATATCCATGTCCTCTATTGCAAATGTTTTTAAGACACCCGCATTATTAACTAAGACATCTATTTTGCCGTATTTTTTAACAGTGAACTCAATAAGTCTTTCAATATCCGCATCTACTGTCATATCAGCCTGTACAAATGAGGATTCATAACCCATTTGTGCATACTTTGCTTCAAGCTCTTTTCCTTTTTCTAGTCTTCTGCCGCAAAAAACAACTTTAGCACCCTCTTTTAAATAGGATTCAACAACTCCCTCACCGATTCCGGAAGTGGCACCTGTAACAATTGCAATTTTGTCCTGTAATTTTCCCATAATTTCCTCCATAATGATTATTTTTTGTTATAATTAACTTTATAGCAATCATATAATATGAATGTTGCAAAGACAATAAACACATTGTGCACTTTTGTCACATATGATACAATTTCCACTATTTCGTCTACTAGGGAGGAATTAATATGAATCAGAACAAATCGCGTGCTAAAGAGGCGTATTTTCTTACGTTTATTCATTTATGGGAAACAAAGCCTTTTGAAGAAATAACTGTTAGTGAAATTATTTCTGAATCCTCATATTGTAAAGCTGGTTTTTACCGCTACTTTCATGATAAATTTGATCTTGCCGAGCAACTGTTCCAGCGCGAAGCCATAGAATATATAGATTCAATTATATATGGATTATTGAAGTATACAAACTCTGCTGATAGAACGAAAGACATAATTTCTTATCCCGTTTTGCAACATGTTTACGAGCACAAAAATTTATATCATCTCATTATTAATTCAAATATACCTGATTTGAATTTAGATTATTTTTGTTCATATGCACTTAAGGTTTTTTGGGAAAATAAAACATTTGTTATTAATACCAAAAACACAATTATAGATCCTGAGTTCTTTTATTTTTGTACAACAAGACAATTCATTCAGTATATTTGTTACTGGGATTATATTAGGTATTCAAAATCTGCCAAATATATGTCTAAACAAGTTTCATGTATGATGGAATCTAATGAACCTGGCTACTTGTTTTCCACAAACAGATGATTGAGTGAAAAAAATTATTTTATTTGTAACGAAGCGGGAAAAAACAGGACTAATGATTAAGCGCGATATGAAGGATGCGAGAAAGGAGGGTGACATTCATTGGATTTCAGTAAAATATGTGAAGAATATTATCACATTATTCTGGGGTATTTACTGTCATTGACAGGTGGAAATAGAGATTTGGCAGAAGATCTTACGCAGGAAACGTTTTTGCGGGCAATTAGAAAAGTTGGCGAATTTCGTGGTGAAAGTAAAATGTCAACATGGCTATGCCAGATTGGAAAATACGTATTCTATCAATATCTCGAGAAGAAAAATCATATGCGGGAAATACCAATGGATGCCGCTCTTGAGCTTGCAGCCAAAGAGCAATTGGAGACAAGCTATGAAGCTGCACATCAGTGAATGTTCTGAATGCAGAACCCGTTATGCTGAGATGGAGTATGCAGAGGATTGGATGTCTCGCGTGGAAACGCCGCCAAGAAAGAAGCCTCGAAGCAAGTGGACGAGAATAGGATTATTTATTATGGCTTATCTGCTTATTGTAGTGTTTGTTCTAATTTGTGTAGGCTACATTTTCACTAAGGGTCTTTTTTAATGGAGGGAAAGCAATGAGAGAACTGGATTGTGATATTGTACGTGACCTCCTTTCTTCTTATCGAGATGAATTACTGAGTCCGTCTGTCAAAGCCGGAGTCGAAGCACATTTTGAGGAGTGTCCGGGGTGCAGGGACTCATATCGCCGGCTGCAGGAAAAGGAAGCATTAAGAGAAGAACAGGAACAATCCCGGGGGATTAGATTTAGGAAGAAGCTATTGCATCTGAAGTATTATCTTGTTGGTGCATTTGCTGCCTTGGTTATTACAGTAGCCGGATTAATTATTGTCGG
>JAAYYM010000015.1 GCA_012515365.1 Clostridia bacterium | reverse complement strand
TAATTGAAAAGCTAAGAAACAAAATGATACTAAGTGCAAAGGATCCTGTCATCAGCAATAAATTCTTTTTAGCTGATCCTGCGCGATAGATACCCAATGCTGTTTCAATCTTAAACAGTCTGGTATTCGCCGCGTGGCATACCTTTTTAGTCTGACTTGTGTATCCATTAACCGCCGCCATTGGAGATACCCTTGCCGCATGCTTTGCCGGTGATTTTGCTGCTAAATGTACTGTCAAAAAGCCAACCAGGACACCGCTTACGATACCAATTGTACTCACCCCAAACACAGGCATATCTGCGAATTCCCCACCAACGCCAAAACGAAGAGCTGCACATAACATCCAAGTGACTGCTATCCCACTGAACACTCCGATAGGAATAGCGGTCTTACACCAGTTTAAAGCCTCCATTCTGACAAAATGAATGATTTGTTTTCTGGTGGCTCCAATGCAACGCATCATTCCAAAGAATTGTGAGCGCTCTGCTACGTTGCTATTGATGCTTCCGACTATCATCAATACTCCGGCTAACAGGATCAGGACAAACAAAACTCCTGCCACCATATACATCCCGATCATGAAAGTATTACTGCTGTAGCCTACCACACCCAGAAGCAATGAATTTTCAGACAGGTCCGTATCACTGAATCCGTATTGCTGTTTGATCTCACTAATTACGTTTCGTATATTCATGTGCTCATTGAACTGAACATAATATACATTTGTCAGCTCACTTCCCTCAAATGTCTGATTGAAAGAAGTAATATCCATAATGACTAAGATGGCATCGTTTACATCAGCAACTGATTCATTACAAAATCCTGAGATGACATAGTCTTTTGTTTCTGTTGATATCCCAGAAGTAACATTGTCTTTGGCTTCTGACGGTAACGTCAGCGTCACATTGTCACCGATCTCCAATCCCATAATATCTTTAATATTATCTGAAATAATGATTTCATTGCTTTTTTCCGGAAAATGTCCCTGTGTAATACAATTTACCATATCAGTGGCAAATGCCTTCGATCCACCGCATATAACAGCCCTTTTGTTTGCAATGTAATATTCGCCCTCATCCATACGATAATTCATAATGTTATACCATGAAGTAGCGACAACATCATCTCTTTTGGCTATCTGCTGAGCCTGTTCCTGTGTCACATTTTTAAGCATGATATGCCAGTTTCCATGTTCGTTGATGGCAGAGATCTTTTCCATTCTGGCACCCATGTCAGCCATTGAAAACACAGCTGTCACTAGAAATACGGCAATGATAATACAAAAAAGTGTCATGCGGTTTTGTCGTTTATGTACCTTTGCAGAGATCGGAATTAGACTTAAATAGCTTTTCATTCCCGACACCTCCCAAAATCAGTCAGCACACCATCTGTCACCTGTATGACTCTGTCTGCTGTCTGTGCAATGGCACGGTTATGTGTGATCATGATGATTGTCTGCTCATATTTCTTTGATGCCTCTTTCAGAAGCGCAATGACTTCACTGCTATTTTGCGTGTCAAGATTACCGGTAGGTTCATCTGCGAGAATCAACGACGGACGAGTGATCAGTGCACGACCGATTGCCACCCTCTGCTGCTGTCCTCCGCTAAGCTGACTAGGCAGATGACGACGTCGGTCCTTCAGATTCAACACCGATAAAATCTCGTTTAAATAAGTCGGATCCGGCTTCTGATAGTCTAACAGTAGTGGAAACGTGATATTCTGTTCAATATTAAGTTCCGGAATCAAATGAAAGGACTGAAAGATAAATCCGATATTGCGACGTCTAAAAATCGTACGCTCTTCCTCTTTCATTTTAAAAATGTCTTTTCCATCGATCATCACGCTGCCTGAGGATGGTGTATCCAGTGCACCAATCATATTAAGCAACGTACTTTTTCCAGAGCCAGATTCACCAATGACTGCTACGAATTCGCCTTTTGGAACACAAAAGCTGACATCTTTGACTGCATGTACTGCTGTTTCACCACTTCCATAAATTTTGTTCACTTGTTTTATTTCTAATAAGTTCATAAGCTACACCTCTTTCTTTACAGAAAGATTATCATGTCAACCTTACTTTCAGATGAATTTCAGATTACAATTCTGTAGGAATCAGAAAATTAATGGTAAAGGTGGTCCCTCTTCCTAGCTCACTGTCTACTTCAATATTCCCGCTATGCAGCTCAATAATCGATTTTGCCAATGGCAGTCCAAGCCCAAGTCCCTGCGTATCCTTTGAAAAACGGCTTCGGTAAAAACGCTTGAAAATGTAGTGCATATCTTCAGGGTGAATTCCACTTCCGTTGTCAATGATTATCACCTGTACCAATGCTGCAAGCTGCCGCCATTTGATTTGAATCAAACCGCCTTCCTCTGTATGGTCAATGGCATTTTTAACGATATTATCCAAGGCCTGCGTGATCCAGTCTTTGTCACAAAACAAGGTAATCTGCGTTTCCCCCTCTAGTGTGATCTGTTTTCCTTCCTGCTGCGTGCGGATTAGGAAATGTTTCTTTACATCCTCCATGATTTTGAAGAGTGGCTCCACAGATCGATCCAATGCGATTGTACCTGAGTCAAGCTTTGTGATTTTCAACAGATTCTGTACCAATGTTTCGATTCGATCAAGCTCCTGCTCAGTCAGTGTCGTAAACTTTTTAAAGTCTGCAGGATCCATTGTTTCATCCTGCATGATTCCGTTATAAATATTTAAAGCTGCCAGTGGTGTTTTTAGCTGGTGAGAAATATCAGATATCGTATGCTTTAGAAACTCTTTTGAATGCAGTTCATTTTCTGCATGCGCATTCAAAATGGCTGCCAGAGAATTCACTTTATGAAAAAGCTTATATAATTCTCCCTCTTCATCACATTCAAGGCGCACCTCATGATTACCGGAAAGGTATTCATTGATCTTCTTCTGTGCCGTCTCGAGCATCTCGTTCTGTTCCTTAAAATAACGCAGTATAACAAACAAAACAAGCAGCTCTAGGACTACTGTTCCCGCTAAAAGCCAGACTACGGCATATGGAATATCATTGATCAAAAGAAGAACTCCCAGTAAAATAACAAGCAGGATGCCAAGAAGCTCACTGCCAATCACAACCTTTATTTTTCTATTCGTCAATATGTTCAATTTTCTCACCTCGATCTGCTTCGTTCCGCCTTAATCTGCCTGACTCCATTTGTATCCCATTCCGCGTACTGTTACGATCATCTTGGGTTCACTCGGCTGATCCTCTATCTTCATGCGTAATCTGCGAATATAGACTGAAAGTGTATTACTGTCTACAAACCTTTCATCGACATCCCAAAGTCTTCCAAGGATCTGTTCTGAGGACATAATTACATCCGGATTCTGCATAAACAGGCACAATAATTTGTATTCACCTGTGGTCAGTTCCAGTTGTTTGTCATCTTTATAAACGGTTCCTTTCAGCAGCATAATCGTAATACCATTC
>JAAYYM010000123.1 GCA_012515365.1 Clostridia bacterium | reverse complement strand
CTCTCCTGCAGCTTCAATCGCTTTAACAGCAGCATCAACCTGTGATGGGTCGATTGCAAGCATCATTCCGATTCCCATATTATATGTATTGTACATCATTTTTTCTTCGATTTTTCCGTTTTCCTGAATCAGTTTAAAGATAGGAAGTACCGGATAAGAATCCTTTTTAATAACAGCAGTAACGCCATCTGGCAGCATTCTCGGTACATTCTCATAGAATCCGCCACCTGTAATATGAGAGCATCCTTTGACGAGGATGTTTTCTTCTTTTAATTTCTTTAGTGCATTGACATAGATTTTCGTTGGAGTTAACAGCGCATCTCCAAGCGAGGTTCCAAGTGAATCGATATATCTTTCCAAATTGGATTTTGTCATCTGGAATACTTTACGAACCAGTGAAAATCCATTGCTATGTACACCTGAAGAGGCGATTCCGACCAAAACATCTCCTGCTTTGATATTCTGTCCTGTGATCAGTTTGCTTTCATCTACGATACCAACAGAAAAGCCTGCCAGATCATATTCATCTTCTGGATAAAAGCCCGGCATTTCAGCGGTTTCTCCACCGATCAGTGCTGCACCGGCCTGTCTGCATCCATCCGCAACACCCTTTACGATCTGTGCGATTCTCTCCGGTTCATTCTTTCCACATGCAATATAGTCAAGGAAAAACAATGGTTCTCCGCCTGCACAGGCAATATCATTGACACACATTGCAACACAGTCGATTCCGATGGTATGATGTTTGTTCATTAGGAATGCAAGTTTAAGCTTTGTTCCTACTCCATCTGTTCCGGAAACTAATGTTGGTTTTTCCATCTCCTTAAAAGCAGTCATGGAGAATGCTCCTGAAAAACCACCCAGACCTCCCAGTACCTCCGGTCTGATCGTGCTCTTAACATGTTCCTTCATTAATTCTACTGCTTTATACCCAGCTTCGATATCTACTCCTGCGCTCTTATAATCCATTCCATTTTCTCCTTTATTTTAAACTTACATTTGTTTTAAGTATTCCTGATAGCCGATCTGATCTAACTTCTCAGCTTTTTTTTCTACAGTTTCTTTAAGAGATGCAACATATTCCTTCAGTCTCTTAAGCAATGCATCATCTGATGTCGCCAAGATCTTTGCAGCAAGAATGCCTGCATTGGCCCCTCCGTTGATCGCTACGGTAGCCACCGGTATCCCACTTGGCATCTGTACAATCGAATAAAGAGAATCTCGTCCTCCAAGAGATGAGGTATGCATAGGAACCCCTATTACAGGCATTGGGAAAATAGCTGCACACATTCCCGGCAAATGAGCTGCCATACCTGCTCCGGCAATGATTACCTTAAAGCCCTTTTCTTCTGCACTCTTCGCATACTGAAAGAATACATCTGGTTCACGATGTGCCGAAATAATCGTCATCTCATATTCGATACCCAGCTGATCCAGTACTTGTGCTGCCTTACTCATTACAGACAGGTCAGAATCACTACCCATAACTATTCCTACTTTTGACATACCATAACTCCTTCCATTTATAAAAACCAATGATATACTAATAATAACAGAAACAAAACACATGAAATATTGTACAGATATTATCTGGTTTCGTCAATGATTATCACATATTTTCTAAGGGTTTATTTAGTATTTCACACCCATCCAGTACAAATCTTTTGTCTTTGATAATCGCAATCGTACTTTGATCTTCTCTAATCGCTGTCAATTCCTTTAACTCATCATAAGGAATTGTAATATCCGTATGACATTGAAAATATGCCTTTTCCGGATCTTCCTTTCTTAAAATAGAGTGTTCATTGTCCTTAGCAACAATTTCTTTGCCATCAGGATTGAATACACGCAGATCCTCACAATGACTATAGCAGGTATCACCTACTGCAAAATGCGGTCCTGTTTTCTCTGCGATTAGAATCGGCAGACGCTCTTCGATGTGATACTTCCTCCCCATCGCATATGCAGTGGTGTTAGTACCTATCGCAAACTCGCCCATCGGCAGCGTGTCATGATGAAAGAGGATCTGATCCTTAATCAGCTTTTGATTCTCTTCCATATCCTGATAATTGCTGCACCGGTAATCTGTTACATAACCATCTTTAAACACCAGCTCCAGATTCTCATACTTCATTCCTTCCAGATAAACCTCTTTTACATGCAGCGTCCCATTCGTTCCCTTAAGATTTGGTGACGTAAACACTTCTCCTACCGGGATGTTGACATCTGCTACACAGTTTTCAAAGATTGTCTCTTTGTCCGGATCGGTCAATGAATACAGCTTCACCGTAAGATCTGTATGGTTACCGTTTCCTCCTACTATGTGTACCGCTACGGCCTGATCCAGTGCATTGATCATCGTTTGCTGCATAGTCTGATACAGTTTATAATCGAGCGTATTAAGCTTGACAGTCTCATCAAAGATCTGTTCAAAATCCGCCCCTATCTCTGGAATCGGATAAGCAATAATCGTAAAGCTGCGTTCCTCTCCCTTGATATAACAGTTAACAAGTTGACCTGATTTTTGCGCATAGCTGACAGCATACTTCTGCTGTTTTTCAGATAAATGTAATGCTTCTTTTTTCACTTCGGGATGAAATGGATTCTCTCCAAACACTTCCATAACTGCAGGACCTGCATGCAGATTGGCCCATTTCTTATGCTCCTCATATGCAACTTTTAAGACGCCAAGCTTGCGATTGACAAAATCACGATCCAGATAAAGTGCTTCATCCTCTTTATGATCAAATTCATACTGTTTATTTGCGATTGCTCCATAATAACCGATTTTGAGCTGTCCGCGTTTATTGATTGAATGTACTGCTGCTCTGTAAATAACAGGTTTTAAACCCATTTGGGCAAATTTACTGATAGCGGCTCTGACTACACGTTCAAAGCCTAACGAATATCGGATATTCACAACTTCCTTTTTGGAAAGATCCTTATTATTGATGATAAAGCCGATCTTAAATCCCTGCGTATATACCTCTGCCATGCTATCAATTTTTTCGTGTGATAATTGATTCAGATACTGTGCTGTTTTTAGCTCATTCTCAGAAATATATTCTCCAAAATAATAGAGATAACGTAAATCAGTCAAATCTGCCTGCTGAATAATAGATACCGCAAAATCCTGTTCCGGAAGCAGCATGGATTTCACGCGTTTTTCTACCGTAATATCACAGGTATCGCTGATGAACCAATAAATTGCATCTTTTACAGTCTTTGTTGTCGGCAATCCCCCATCCTGATTTTCATATTCAAACATATTATATAGTTCCAGGAAAAGTTCATAGTACAAAATCAGATTTTCTTCATCATTTTCAAATACGTCAACAATTGTTGCTCGCATTTCCGTATATAAAAAGGACAACAGTGTTCCGTATTCACCGAGTTCTTTTGTTGCATATTCCGGATTCGCATAGCTGTTTGGATATTGCTTAGGCATAACATCTCTATACAGTGCCTGATTGATTGCTTCAAGCTCCTTAAAAGAAAGAGTTCGATATGTTCCATCCTTTATTTTCTGATGCAGATCACAAAGTGACAGAATAAAAGAAGCCACACTTCTAAAATAATTCAGATATGGCTTCTGCACTGTTTCTTCATTCAAGATCAGATTCATTCTTTCTATGATCAGCTCGTAACATTCCTGATTATGATCCTTCATACATTTCACCTCTATATTGCTATTATGAAATTGTTCCCCTGATCCCCAGAATGACAATGATGATCCATAATATCATCATCACAATGTTCATGATGGTGCCAATCCGTGGAAATATTAAATAAGTATCTCTCTCCTTAGAGCCATTCAGTCCCGCAAACGCTCCGGTCACCGCTGAGATGACACCGATCAATCCTGCACACGCTGCTCTCATAGGAGTCATTCCCCTGTTAAGAAAAGAAACAACAATCGCAATAATCAGTCCTGCCAAAGAGGTAATCCCCAGCAGAACTGATAAGATGCCTGTGATAGAATGTTTCTTAGTCGTAAACATGAAACTCTTTCTGACCATTGTTTATCCCTTCTTTACTGCCCCATACTGCTCATAATATGCATCAAGTGCCTGCTTAACAGACTCGTCGATCCATACTTTGCCTTTATATTCTTTCATATAAAGATGCTCAATGACCTCATCCATCGAAACGATGGCATTTGTTTCAAAACCGTATAATTCACGGATTTCCTGTAATGCGCCTTGCTCACCCTTACCTCGCTCCATACGGTTTAGAGAAACCATCAAACCTACGATTTCTACATCAGCCTGTGCTTTGATGATCGGGAATGTTTCTTCTATCGATTTACCAGAAGTCGTAACATCCTCAATGATGACTACGCGGTCACCGTCCTTTAGCTTCGAGCCAAGTAAAATGCCTGTATCGCCATGATCCTTTACTTCTTTTCTGTTTGAACAATAACGGATTTCCTTTCCGTAAAGCTCACTGAAAGCAATCGTAGTAGCAACGCTAAGCGGAATTCCTTTATAAGCCGGTCCGAATAGTACATCAAAATCTTCTCCATAATGCTCATGAATTGATTTTGCATAATACTTTCCTAATTCATGCAGCTGTGTACCTGTTACATAGGAGCCTGCATTCATAAAGAACGGGGATTTTCTACCACTCTTCAATGTAAACTCTCCAAATTTTAACACCTGTGAATCTATCATAAATTCTATGAATTCCTGTTTGTATGCTTCCATTTTATCTTAAAACCTCCTCTTATATGCGTGCTATATGTCGCTGACATTATAGCATAATTCCTTAAGATTATCAAACAGTTTAAGCGGTAGGAAGCAGCATGACGTTTCTACAAAACTTTACGTCCATTCACCGTTAATTTGAAAGTGGTTCCTAATATTTCAGCTGACTTTCTGCAAAGTATCATACGTTCCAGAAAGATTTCAAAATAATCATACATAGAACAGATTGATTCATCGATCTGCAGATTCAATGCTATGACCGATTTATCTTTTGCAACTTTTAGTTTTGATTCTGTTACTGCATAGTTCACCCGGTCGTGAATATCGAATGTCGCGATTTCTTTTTGACGAACCCTGTCTCTTCTTACATCTGTCTTATCTGCGATAATGAGTGCTGCTGAAATAACATCTTCGGGACTTCCTGTTGACTCGTCATGATTGCCGATTGCAGATACCACTGTCACTCTGTCCTCTAACAGCATATTGGTTTCTTTCAGCAAATCATTTGCAAGCAATGCCCCATACTCCGCATGATGTGTACGATTGATCGCGTTTCCGATATCATGCATAAATCCTGCTATTTTTACTAATTCTATTTCGTGCTCCGGATATCCAAAACGTTCTAAAATCTTTCCTGCCTGATGCGCAACCTGTACACAATGAGCACTTGAATGATCTGTAAATCCAAGCTTCCCCAGATTTGCATCTCCCTTTTTTAAGTATGCGTTAATTTCTTTATTATGAGTAATTTCTTTAAATTTCAAATATACCAAATCTCCTTTTCATTTCTATCATCACGCAGGCAATTGCGAAACTCACATTCCCGAAAACAGATTTCAAAGTTACCTGTCTATAATCGTAACATGTTTGAATATTTGGCCCTATCGTGTTCATGTAAGCTTTGTGTCAGATAAATGTAAATTTAATAATAAAAAAGTTCATGTATCTGTATTTCTACAAATACATGAACGAATTTCCTTCCAACATCAGACATAACTGACTTTTGTAATTAATTCAATGCACCCATAATATCCGCTGCCATATCCTCTACCGCTTTTCTGCTTGCAAGCGCATAGTTTTCTTCACCGAATTCTTTATAAGCTTCCGACTGATAGGCTGCGATAATGCCACGTGAGGAATTTATAATTGCACCCAGACCATCTTTGTTAAAGAACTGTACCAAATCTTTTCCTTTTCCACCCTGCGCTCCATAACCCGGCACCAGGATAAATGTATGAGGCATAATTTCACGCAGTACTTTTCCGATCTGCGGATAAGTAGCACCTGCCACAGCGCCCACATAGCTGTATGGATACTGTTTGCTCATATGCTCTTCACCCCATGCAGCTACCTTTTTGCCGACATGTTCATATAACGGTGCTCCATCAATGACACGATCCTGAAATTCTCCACTGCTTGGATTAGATGTTTTGACTAATACGAAAATACCTTTCTTTTCTTCCTTACAGACATCTACAAAAGGCTTGATTCCGTCTGTTCCAAGATACGGATTCACAGTTGCAAAATCTTCATCAAACACTGACACTGTTTTTGTGCCTATTTTTATTTTTCCTAAATGAGCAATCGCATAAGCAGATGATGTAGATCCGATATCGCCTCTTTTCACATCCCCGATCACGACCAGGCCCTTTTCTTTTGCATAGTCTACTGTTTTCTTAAATGCCATAAGTCCCGGAATGCCAAACTGTTCATACATAGCGATCTGTGGCTTTACTGCAGGAATGATATCATATGTCGCATCCAGAATCCCTTTATTAAATCTCCAGATTGCTTCTCCTGCTGCTTCTAATGTCTCTCCATATTCCTCGAAACACTGTTTTTGTATCGACTCCGGTACGAATTTCATTGTAGGATCCAGTCCGACAACCAATGGTGCATTTGTTTTCTTAATATTTTCGATCAGCTTATCTATCATTTGTTTTCTCCTTATAATGATATATATTTGATTCCACTATCCCACATTATAAAAGAAGGAAACACCCTTTTGCAAGTATTTCCTTCAACTATATGTTTGATACTCCCTTAACAAATTAGACGGAGACTGTAGCCTTTTCCTCTACGTATTTTTTGATGTTAAATGCATTCGTATATTTAACGACCTGATCATCATCCACTACGACTAGAGTAGGAGCCTGCATTACCTTGTAACGAATTGCAAGTTCTGCATTTTCTTCCGCATCGATCATAATATATTTTTCATTTCTCAGATATTTTTTTGCCAGACTGCAGTTCGGACATGTTTTTGTCACAAACAGGTATTTCACTTTTCCTACCGGCTCGATCGTAACACTTGGCTGCGGATTGTTCTTCACACCATTGCTGGACAGAGTCACCACACTGCTGCTTGGACGCTTTATGCTTGAATTGTCAATATCATATACAATACGATTCTTATATTCCTGCAGTTTTCCATCATTCCAGTTTTGAACAGGACGGTAATATCCGGTGATACGGCTGTAAACCTCTGTTACTGCTCCACAATGCGGACATTTCACTACTTCTCCCGGAATGTATCCATGTTCCTTACATACAGAATAAGTAGGCGAAAGTGTATAATAAGGCAGTTTATAGTTTTGTGCAATCTTTCGCACCAATGCTGCTGCCGCCTTCCAATCAGGAAGCTTCTCTCCTAAGAATGCATGGAATACGGTACCTGATGTATAAAGAGTCTGCAGATCATCCTGAATATCAAGTGCATCAAAAATATCTGACGTAAACTCAACCGGCAAGTGTGAACTGTTTGTGTAATAAGGAACATCGCCCGGTTTTCCTGCTGTTTTGATCGCAGGCCATCTCTTCTTGTCATGCTTAGCTAAACGATATGTCGTGCTTTCAGCCGGCGTTGCTTCCAGATTATACAGATCTCCATATTCCTCCTGATAATCTGACAGACGGGTTCTCATATGATTCAGCACTTCTTTTGTGAATTCCTGTGTTTTTTTATCCGTCATATCAGCACGCAGCCAGTTCGCATTCAATCCCACTTCATTCATACCGATCAGTCCGATGGTTGAAAAATGATTATTGAAGTCGCCCAAATAACGACGTGTATATGGATAAAGACCCTCATCAAGGAGCTTAGATATAACGCCACGCTTGATCTTTAAGCTTCGTGCGCTGATGTCCATCATACGGTTCAAACGTTTAAAGAAATCATCTTTATTGGCTGAAAGGTATGCGATACGAGGCATATTAATCGTAACAACACCTACTGAACCTGTGCTTTCTCCTGAACCAAAGAATCCACCTGTCTTTTTACGCAGCTCACGCAGATCCAGACGAAGTCTGCAGCACATACTTCTGACATCGCTTGGTTCCATGTCGGAATTGATATAATTTGAGAAATACGGAGTACCGTACTTAGATGTCATTTCAAATAACAATCTGTTATTGACTGTATCAGACCAGTCAAAATCATTGGTAATCGAATAAGTCGGGATTGGATACTGGAAACCACGTCCGTTTGCATCACCCTCAATCATCGTTTCGATGAATGCGCGATTGATCATATCCATTTCCATCTTGCAGTCTTTATATCTAAAATCCATTTCCTGTCCGCCTACGATAGCAGGCAGCTCAGCCAGATCTTTTGGAACTGTCCAGTCCAAAGTAATATTAGAGAACGGAGCCTGTGTACCCCATCTGCTTGGAGTATTTACGCCATACACAAAGGCCTCGATGCATTTTTTCACTTCATGATAAGAAAGGTTGTCCGCCTTTACAAAAGGAGCAAGGTAGGTATCAAAGGAAGAGAATGCCTGTGCACCGGCCCATTCATTTTGCATGATTCCAAGGAAATTAACCATTTGATTGCATAGTACAGATAAATGTGCTGCAGGTGCTGATGTGATTTTGCCTCGGATTCCGCCAAGACCTTCTGTAATCAGCTGCTTTAGTGACCAACCTGCACAATAGCCTGTTAACATAGACAAATCATGAATGTGGATGTCCGCATTACGATGTGCATCTGCGATCTCATGATCATATATTTCTGAAAGCCAATAGTTTGCAGTAACTGCACCGGAGTTGCTCAAAATCAGACCGCCGACCGAATAAGTCACTGTAGAATTTTCTTTTACACGCCAGTCTTCTACTTTGACATAACTGTTTACAACGTCTTTATAATCAAGAATGGTTGATTTCATGTTACGGATTTTTTCACGCTGTTTGCGGTAAAGAATGTAAGCTTTTGCCACTTCTGTATATCCAGCCTGTTCCAAAACAGTTTCAACACTGTCCTGAACATCCTCAACATGGATCTTATCCTCCTTCATTTTGCTCTGAAAATCAGACGTCACACGAAGTGAAAGTAAATCAATAATATCATTATTGTATTGCTTGTCACATGCAACAAATGCCTTCATAATAGCATCACTGATCTTAGAAAGATTAAATTCCGATACTTCTCCATCTCTTTTTATAACATTGAGCATTCAACTACCCCTCCCTGAGTTCATACAATTGCAACATCCTGCTTTTCCCATATTCGGAAAATATTCGTGACATTTTCATGCCAATCATCAAAAAAAATTATAGCATCGGTATATAGAAAAGTCAAATAAAAAAGCACTATATATTACGTCATTTTAAATGCGTCGACACAATATATAGTGTTTCTTAGGTAGTTTTGCACAAAACGAATGTTTCCTTGATTTTTAGCGCGTTTCACGGTCTTTTTTGATTATTTTGTAACTGTTTCATACCATCTCGGTGCGATCATTCCCTTTACATAAATTCCGTCTTCTCTGTAATCTTCTTGCAACAATTGTCCATATTTCCGTAATATTTGTATCTGCCCTGCGTTCTGATATGGAAAAACACGCTCCACCAAAATATTTTTTTCTTCTAGCAATTTTACCAAAAGTATTGTCAGCTCTGAAATACCTTCTCCTGTTTTTGCAGAAATGTAAAGAGTATGATCTGCTTTTAAATCTTTGAAGACCACCTGGTCTGTTGTATCAGACTCCCTTGGCAGCCGGTCAGTTTTATTAAACAGAGTAATCATCGTCTTATTCTCGATCCCAAGCTCCCGTAACGTATCATAGACGACGCTCATCTGATACTCCATCTGAGGATTAGATGCATCCACAACATGTAAGATATAGTCTGCATACTTTGCTTCTTCAAGTGTACTGCGAAATGCATCAATGAGATGATGCGGAAGTTTTCTGATAAAACCGACGGTATCTGTCAGCAGGATCTGCTGCTGACCATCCAGTTCAAGCATTCTGGTCGTAGGATCCAATGTCGCAAACACCTGATCTTCTGATAAAACTCCAGCTCCGGTCAACGTATTCAGCAATGTGGATTTTCCTGCATTGGTATATCCCACGATGGCCATTACCGGAAGCTTATTTTTACCCCTTTGTTCTCTGTTAAGCATACGATGTTTCTTTAGATTTTTAATCTGTTTATTTAAAACAGCGATTCTATGCTGGATCAGACGACGGTCTACTTCGATCTTCTTCTCTCCCGGTCCTCTGGTACCAATCCCACCACCTAGTCTTGACATGGATTTTCCATATCCGGTAAGCCTAGTCTGTGTATAACGCAGCTGCGCCATCTCAACCTGGATTTTTCCCTCCGCAGAAGTCGCACGGCTTGCAAAGATATCCAAAATGATCAGCGTCCGGTCCATCACCTTACAATCCAGCTCATCACTTAAATTTCTAAGCTGCAGCGGTGAGAGTTCATCATCACACACGATACCTGTCGCATCGGTTTCAAAGATTAGTTCCTTAAGCTCTTCAATCTTTCCTTTTCCAAGGTATGTCACAGGATGTATCTGTTCGCGGTTTTGGAGCAGACTCGATACTACCTTGCCACCGGCAGCTGTAACGAGTTCTCCCAATTCATTCATACTTTCTTCTATATCATCATGCTCTGATAAGGATACTCCTACCAGAATGATCTGTTCCTTTTGCTGCTCTATTTCCATTCTTGTCCTTTCAACGTGACTTTAAGAAGTCATTTTCACGTATTGCCTTTGCATCATCCGGATATTTTTTTAAATACTCCGACATCAGGACTGCTGCCTTTTTAAAGTCACATAAATACTCATGGGCTACGATTTCATTATATTTTAGACTCTGCATCAAGGACTCATCTTCGAGTGCGATTCCTGCTTCAAATGCAGCAAGTGCCTGTTCATACTCCTTGCTTCCCAGTCTGCAGATCCCGAGCTGATTATAAACTGGCGCAGCCCCTTCATGTTTTTGCAGATAATTGTCATATAAGGAGGCTGCATAATTAACATCACCCATTGCCTCATACGTTCTGCCAAGGAATAAAATCATTTCCACGGTATCAATCGATTTTGCTGCCTGCTCAAAACTATTTCTGGCATCCTCATACTGTCCCAAATAATAATAGAACTTTCCCTGCTGATAGATGCTCATCTTTGTATCGCCCTCTAGTGCTTTTTTCAAGAAAATCTTGCCATCCTCTTCATAACCCATTTCGGAAAGATTCTCATAAATTCTGATGTACAGATCATGATCCTTTGGTGCCAGTGTTATCGCCTGATTAAAGTCACTCATTGCAAGCTCATACTGATTGTTCTTAAGTGCCGTACTCCCTCGCAGATAATATGCCTTTTCACTTTTCTCATCCATCGCAATGATCGCTGAGTAAGTTTCATAAGCACGGTCAAGCTGTCCGCTTTTATACTCTGTAAGCGCAAGATAATAAGAAATGTCATATTCCATATCCCCGACAATTCCGTTAGATTCCTGCAGCGCATGTTCGAACGCACTTTCGGCATCCTCGTAATTTGCCATTGCCAGATTAGCAAGTCCTGCTCCACGATATGCTTTTTGTGCATTCTCACCGTTTGCGACAGCGGCTTCAAATGATTTATTTGCTTCTTCATAATTCAATTCATGTAGCAGTTTCATCCCTGTTTCTAGTCTGGACAGTTCCTTTTTAGAATTACATCCGGACAAAGATATCAGGATTATAGTGGATAAAACAACTGCAAAAGTAACTTTATATTTCATTTGTACCTAAACTCCCATCACTCGATCTACTTGTTAGTCCATTTGCAACCATACTGATCACAACACCATCAAAGGATATGGCAAAGGTCAGAATCCCTCCTGATAAAACCACAGGAGTTACATACGGTATTATTATATCAACAAAACCTCTACTCTGTGAAGCCCCCAGTATCGTTACGAATTCACCTTTTCTATAGAGAATAATCCGATGAGCATACCTATGACAGAAGCCACAAGTGCTACAATCATCATAATCGTCACGCCAAAGCTGTCAATCAGCCATCCACCTGCGATTCCCGAAAAAACACCACCTGCAGTGATTGCGCCTGTCATATATGCCTGCCCCTTTACGAAATCCGACTTTCTGATAATCCTGCTTGCATAATAAACTGAAGCCGGAATAAAAAATGCATAGGAAGCAAACTGAAAGGCTTGTGCCACATACACCATAAAGACACTTGGTGCAAGCAGTGTCAGGATCGTTTTAACCGTAAAAAATACAAGTGTCAGTCTCAATATAATATCGCATCTTATTTTTTTAAGAAGCGGTTCAAATAGAACCATTGCCGGTAATTCGATCGCCGCAGCGACTGCAATTGCCGTTCCCATATTTTTGGCATCGCCGCCAACTGATTCTATGATCTGAAAAATATAATTATTGATAAAAAAGTGAGCCGTAAATACAAGTGCCACTGCAAACAGTAACAGCATATAACGTTTGTAGGTCATCATAAACTCAATGATGCTTCCCTGATCTTCTTTCTTTTCTTTTGTTAAAGATTGTGCTGCTGTTTTATCCGACTGTAATTCCGGTTGTATGTCCTCTTTAAGTTCTTTCTTAATCTCCGGCTGATCTTTGTCTATTCCCCTTGTCAGATTAAGTACAAACAAGATGATCAGGATCAGTAAAACAACTGACGTCGCAGGAGATGCCATCGTGCCAAAACGCTCGATCAGCTCTCCGACTATATACGAGCAGATAGCAAATGCAACGGATCCAATCCCACGAGCAAGTCCAAAATAAACATTCACGCCTTTATTCTTCAGATAAACACTTAATGCATTGATCAACGGCTGCATGGTGAAAATCAGAGTAAGCTCTGCCACCAGTATCACACCCATCAGATACGTGCTGCCATGTATCAGGCATCTGCCAAACGCTAACAGCATAGAAACTGTCGACAGCATCACGATCAGTACCCGAAGTGAAAATTTGTTTTTCCGGTCTGCAACATTTGCTACGGCAGGCTGCAGGAACACCGCAAATATGTTGGACAGGCATAAGATAACGCCGATCGTGGCATTTGAAAATCCTCTTGAAAGCAAAAATACAGAAACAAAGCTATAGCTGCTGCAATATACAGGCCAGTATACACCTTGAATCAATGCATAACGCGCGGTGTATTTGTGTTCATTTTTTAAAGACATGTCAGGTAACGCCTCTTTTCTTATTGTTTATTAATCATTCGATTCGATATTCTATCCGTCACATGCTCAGGAAGTTCGTCCCATACAGACTGATTGATCTGTCTGACCAATATCTTGAAAATCCGTTTCATGTTCTTTTTAGTTGCCGGATCCAGACTCTTAGCTGCATTCATAACTGCCGGTATATTCTTTTTCCAGTCATTTTCAAGCTCTAGTGTTTGCGTAGCACCTGTTGCCTCGATCAGACCATACATCGTTTCCACAAAGCATCTAAGTTCTTCCTTGTCAAGTGCCTGAATCCATTCATTAAGCCCTTGATCTAAGATTCGGGTTCCGTTTCCAAGCTCACTGTTCACAAAATGATCTTCCTCAACCAGCCAGTTAAATGGATTATGCTGAAACAGGCCAAAACTTTTACAGGCTACTACATGATAATGTTCCTGCTCCTGTAAAACCATTCCGATCACAGATGAATGTGGCAGCAGTTTATAAATTCTGCTACTGACCTGATCAAATGCTCCACTTTGTAGAATTTCAGGTTTAAAGCCGGGGCCATCATGGCTGTAAATCCGCTTGATTCGTTCACGCACGGATTCATTGCAGTACATGGCTGCATATACTGCCAGATTCCCACCCTTTGAATGACCTCCTGTGTAAAAATGTCCGGCGAATCGTTCTGCGACCTGATTCAAATACTGCACCGCTTTTTCCTGTGCCGGAACAGTCGTCTGGAATGCCATGTTAAAGTCCTCTTTCCAGCCAACCAGTGTCTCATCGGTACCACGATAAGCCACATAAACAAACCCATTTGGAAATAGAACAGTAACTGCTGAAAATTGAATTTCCCATGCCGTATCTACTATATTAACATAGAAATTGCATTTAAGTTTGGAAAATCGTCTGCTTTCTAATAATGCCTGAAATAATCGTCTGTTGTCCACTTCATAACGCTTATCTGAAAATAATGATTCGTATTCCTTGTGCGTACTCATCTTTTCCAGTGAAACAGCACTTTTCCCATCGATCCCCGGAACAATCTTATCAAATTTCAAATAAGTGAACTGAGAAAGAACCAGCGAATCCACCTCGTTAAATTCTTTTTCTTCTAATGTATAAACTCCATATTGCTCAATATATTCCGTGATATCCATACTGTCATCTCCATTTCTTCGTGCATGACATACTCTTTCTCTTATAGTATAACCGCGTTCAAAATACGATACAATAAATTTTTAATATCTGTTTGGAAATCACGGAGATATGTGATATATTATATGGTGAACTTTTATGATAAATTGAGGGAGAACAAAATGGAAACTTTTGAAGCTATTAAACAATTTACACCTTGCTTCATTCTGGATCAACATAATCTGCATTCAAATATCACTTCTTTTCAGAATGCATTGTCACATAACTGGGATAATTACACGATGGGTTATTCCGTAAAAACAAATTCTCTTCCCTATATACTAAAACAGATGAAAGATTCAGGCTGCTTTGCAGAAGTCGTGTCTGATACGGAATATAAACTGGCTCTGAGAACAGGCTTTCGTCCTGATCAGATTATTTTTAATGGTCCGATTAAGAGTAAGGAGCAGTTTGATTTTGCCCTGAAAAACCATTCTGTCATTAATATTGATTCAACACGTGAGCTTGACTGGCTTGAAGAAGCAGACAAATGGGGCATAGATTTAGCAGTTGGTATCCGTGTCAGCTTTGACCTTGCTGCCACGTGTCCCGGTGAATCTTCAAAGGACGGACTCAGCAATCGATTTGGCTTCAATCTGGAGAATGGATATTTTGAAGCGGCTCTTAAGAGGATTCTTAAGCTTAATCATATACGCCTCTCCGGACTGCATATGCATACAAACTCTAAGTCACGTCTGACGGATGTATTTGAACAGCTGGCACTAAAGGCATGTGAAATCGCCGCCTCTTATCAGTTAAAACTGGATTATGTCGATATTGGTGGAAGCTTCTTTGTGAAAAAGGGAGATTTCTCAGCCTATGAAACTTATGCAAAAGCAATTGCCCAAAAGCTTGGCACCTATTTTTCAAAAGATACAACCCGTTTGATCGTCGAACCCGGTGCTGCAGTGATTTCCACTCCGGTCAGCTATCTGACAAAGGTCATTGATGTCAAGGAAACCTATCATGATCATTTTGTAATTACAGATGGATGCAGACTGCATATCGATCCGTTTTTAAGAAAAACAAGCCTTGATTATGAGCTTTTTACTTCATCCTCTGATATCGAGCCTGCACAGATTATCTGTGGATATTCTTGTATGGATGCTGACCGTATCATGATGCTTAACGACAATAAAGCGCTTAAGAATGGCGATTATATCCGCTATGGCTGTGTCGGAAGCTACACCATGTGTTTTCAGTCATTGTTTATAGAGTACCTGCCCTACGTCTTTGTAGAGCATGAGGATCATACTTATGAAATGATCCGTGACAAGTGGGGGATTGAGGAGTTTTTGCAGAAATCTGTGTATTAGGTTGTGAGCATTATATTGGGTATCTCAACACAAAAACGTTCGTCGAAAGAGTTTTGACTCCTCTCTTTTTTTGTATTGAGACACCCAATATAATGGTTGGGGGTTGTGTATTGATTTGTCTAAGACGTGGCAGGGATTTCGTGACTGTTATCCGTTTTGGGGGTGCCGGTTTTGTGAATGGTTATACGATTTTGGGAGTGGTGGTTTTATAACGAGTTGTCCGCTATGGGGCTTTCTGATAATATTACTCTCGATTGCAATCTCACAGCCTCAAAGAAGATTTTGTCCATTCACACAAAAAAAGAGAGGAGTCAAAACGTCCTCGACGAACGTTTTTGTGTGAATGGACAAAATCGCCCAACACGCTAAATCATTTCACACTCACAACTTTTTTTCAGAAAGGACCTACACTATGCCTATTTTGACTTGTGAACATGTTAGAATCAAATACGAAAATCGCGAAGTAATCTCTGATGTCAGCTTTCAGATTAATACCGGAGATTATTTATGTATTGTTGGCGACAATGGTGCAGGAAAAACAACCCTTTTAAAAGCACTCTTAAATATGAAAACCATTCAGGACGGAACCATTTCTTTTGATGCTTCACTTGGTCAAAATGATATTGGCTATGTGTCTCAGCAAAATGACATCAACAAGGATTTTCCTGCTTCTGTATATGAAGTAGTCATGTCTGGCTGTTTGAATAAACATGGATTTTCTCCATTTTATCATGAGGACGAAAAAAGACGTGCTCAGGAGATCCTGACACGTCTTGGACTTTTTGATATTAAATTTCAAAGCTTTCAGCAGTTATCCGGTGGACAGCAAAAGCGTGTCCTGCTTGCACGTGCACTGCTCTCTTCCTCTAAGCTTTTGTTTCTTGATGAACCGGTTGCAGCACTTGATCCGATTGCAACCAATGAATTTTACGAAGTCATCAGCCAGCTGAATCAAGAAGGAATGACCATCATTATGATCTCACATGACATTCACAGCTCCATTCATCATGCAAGCCACATTCTTCATCTTTCCGGTTCCAGCTATTTCTTTGGTACAACCAATGATTATCTAACGAGCAGCTTTGGTCAGACATACCTTGGTGAAAAAGGATTGTGTCGTGAGTGTCACCATGCCATTCATTTATCTAACCGTTCGACCTTGGGGTAATACTTAAGTACCGCTTTTCCCGCGATCTTATTGCGATACACAAAGGTGTTGACCCAATAACGTGAGTCTGCCGAATTATTTCTGTTATCACCCATCATAAAGTATGCATGATCCGGTATCTCAATCGGACCATAGTCTCCCTCAGGAACCACGTTTAAATACGGCTCATCCAGTGGTGTTTCACTTCCATTTATGTAGATCTTTCCATCTTTCATTTCCAGTGTTTCATTTGGCATTCCGATAATGCGTTTGATAAACAGTTTCTTTTCATTATCAGGAAATTTAAACATCACAATATCTCCACGCTGCGGTTCTTTACTAATATAAGCAAGACGGCTTCCGAAAACACGGTCTCCCGTCATAATAGTCGTTTCCATGGATGCAGTCGGTACCTGTGCATTCACAATGACGAACAGATTCAGGACAACAGCAAAAACCACCGCAATCTCAATAATAATAATCCATTCCATCAATTCTTTTTTCCAGTCAAATCTTGTAGGCACTTTTGCCCCATCTTCTGTCCATTCTTCTGCGTTTTGTTCCTTCTTTGCATTCTTTTTCATAGCATTACCCTTTCTGTGTCCATATGCAACAGTATTTAGTATAGTATAAATATTTGGAAATTGCAATCAGTTTGACATCACATAATCCTTTATAGTACAATTACGAAAGTGTAGACAAGGAGGATAGCTATGCTGTTTAATTCAATTCCTTTTTTTATCTTTTTTCCCATTGTCGTTATGCTGTATTTTCTGATTCCTCAAAAATTCAGATATATATGGCTTCTTATTGCTAGTTATTATTATTACATGTTTTTAAATCCTAAGTATGTGGTCTTTCTTATTTTCTCGACCATCGTCACATATTTTGGTGGTATGATCGTTCAAAATGCATCCACTACAGGTAAAAAGAAACTGGCTGTTGCGATTAGTGTTCTCTTGAATTTATCAATGCTGCTGTTTTTTAAATATTCTAATTTTATTTCTGAAATATTCAGCTCCATCTGCTCAGCATTTGGATTATCAATTGCGAAAACCGACTTTCATCTGATCCTTCCTGTCGGCATATCCTTTTATACCTTTCAGTCTTTGTCTTATCTCATTGACAGCTATCGGAATGAAGTAAAAGTCGAAAAAAACATCTTTAAATATGCACTATTTGTTTCTTTCTTTCCGAATATTCTGGCCGGACCGATCGAGCGAAGTAAAAATCTGATTAAACAGTTTGATGAGCGTCATACCTTTGATTATGCAAGAGTACGCGATGGTCTTCTTCTCATGCTCTGGGGCTATTTTCAAAAGGTCGTGATCGTTGCCAGACTTTCTATATTGACCGATATGGTCTATGGTGACATTTCATCCTATTCAGGCACTGTATTAGCACTTGCTACTGTCTGCTACGGACTGGAAATCTACTGTGATTTTGCCAGCTATTCAAGCATCGCCATTGGTGCTGCCAAAGTCATGGGATTTGAACTGATGACAAACTTTAAACAACCGTTCTTTTCCAGAAGTACTGCTGAATTCTGGCGCAGATGGCATATTTCATTAAACACTTGGTTCCGGGATTACCTGTACATTCCAATGGGCGGAAGCCGTGTTTCTAAATTTAGAAAATATGTGAATCTCATGATCGTCTTTCTTGCAAGTGGACTGTGGCATGGCGACCGTCTCACCTATCTTCTCTGGGGTGCAGCAAACGGATTGTTTCAAATTATCGGTGATCTGTTAAAGCCGTTGCGGCAAAAGATCTGCTCCATCCTCCATTATGATTTTTCCAATTGGATTGGGCAATTTATTAAGATAGCGTTTACCTTTTTTCTGTTTCACGTTTCATTGGTTTTCTTCTGTGCCGGTTCTGTAACAGAAGCTCTCACCATTTTTAAAAAGATTCTGACAGAAATTGATTTAAATATTTTTCTTAATGGTACACTTTATCAACTTGGACTTGGCGTGATGAATTTCTATCTGT
>JAAYYM010000751.1 GCA_012515365.1 Clostridia bacterium | reverse complement strand
TGTATCCAAAAACGTCATCAGATCCACCTGTTGACCGGACTTCCTGTCAAGCACGTAATACGATGAATAATTGTAGCCGTCGGCCGCGGTCTCCTCAAACGCCAAGCGGAGACAGTAATATTGCTCTGTTTCGGAAACCACCTCATAGTCCACATTCATGCCTGCGTAGCCATCTCCTGCGGCTGCCTGCTTGAAGTCATCAATGGCCCGCGTCACCGCCTGATCTATATCCTTATTGACGGCTTCGTCAGCATTTTCAATGACCGGCTGCTCTACATTTGCCTCATGCTTCGCGTCATAATAGCTGTACTGACGGAAGGTGACCGCCTTAAAAAAGCTGCCCACCACCGGCAGTCTCTGCATTGCATCCGCAGCCTCTGCGCTCAGGTTCGGAATAATGACACTGATCGCCAATACGGCTGCCGCTGCCGCAGCCACCCGAAGCAGATGCCATTTCATACCGATCCTTTTCACAGGCCGAGCGGCCTCCGCAATCCATGCTTCATCCATTTCCCCGATTCCCTCCAGTAATTCCATCTTCTTCATAGTAGACCCTCCTTCTGTAATGCTTTCTTTAACGACTGCCGTAATCTGTACAGCGTCGTCTTCGCGTTGCCTTCCGTCATCTGCGCATAGCCGGCAGCCTGCCTTACGGAATCCAGGTAAAAATACCGCCTTACAAACAAGACTCTCTCCCTCTTGGGAAGCCCTGCCACAAACGCGTTGATTACCTCTCCGACAAACGCTGCCGCAGCTGTATCCGGCGTCGTATCCCGGCCATCAGGCAGACACTCTGCCAGCTCCTCCAGCGAAACAGCTACTGCATTGCTCCCTCTCTTTTTCGCATTGGCAGCCTTGTATCGATTCAATGCCAGATTGCGGGCGATCTTAGCCGCATAGGCTTCCAGGCTCTTCGGCCTGTTGGGCGGAATCGCATTCCATAGTGCCATCAGAGTATCATTGACACACTCTTTGGCATCCTCCTCATCACCTAAAATACGCCTTGTGATGCTCTCGCAAAGGCGGCTGTATTTGGTCTCGACCTCCGTCAGCGCCTGTTCGTTCCGCGCAGTCATAAGGTCGATGATCTGTTCATCGGTCACCTGCTTCACCTCCTTTCAGCCTTACACATTATATGACAACATTCCGGGGAAAAGGTTACAAGCTTTTTTTATTGTGGTATACCATAGACGGGTTATTCTATCAGACATCTGCATCATAGAACTAGAAAGGATATAAAATCATGTCAGACGAATCAGTCCGTATCATAGAGATTAAAAAAGTGTCTACGAAGACAACGACCGGGAAGGGGAGATTATTATGTCTCAAAAAGAAACAACGAACATCATCAAATTAAAAAAAAGGCTTTTCATCCGATGACATCCTTGAGTTTCTAACCTACATTGAAACCCACACGCCCTCCAAAGAGGAGGCGAAAAACGCCATTAAAAAATAGAGGGAAATCCCCTCTATTTTATTTCAAGGCTTTCTGTCGGTATTCCTAAAGCTTCTAGCTGCGCTCCGGCAATCGACAATTGGTATTCAATTTTTTTTCACGCTCTGCAACCTCCGCTTTCTTCAAAGGGAGAAGCGCTTTCATAGATACGCGCTTTCGTACCTTCTTTACTTCCGCTTCTCTCATTTCCCTCTGCGGTGCAGGCTCCTTCTTTTCTTCGGGATCCTGGGGAAGATTGTTGATCACGTTGTCGATCATGTTATAATTCTGCTCCTCCCGCTCCTCTACCTTGGCAAGAGGCTTGTATTCCGCCAGCTTGTCGATCAGTTCCTTTGCTTTTCGCTGATCCTCGGCAGTTCCATCCTCATCAGCAAGGATCCCCTGTAAGACATCACTGATGTCACCTGTATTCCCGCTTTCGATGCTTTCTGCAAGCTGTCTGACATTTGCCTCCCGGTCATCCACCATATCATTGTAATCATAGAAGTCGAAATCTCTGGCAAATGCGTCTATCTCCTGTGCAAGCTGTATAG
>JAAYYM010000122.1 GCA_012515365.1 Clostridia bacterium | reverse complement strand
TACGGTTCCTACACCTACCATGATCCCACTGTATCGATGTCTGTCTTCGTGAACCTTTTCCCTTGCTTTTTCACCCGTAATCCATTTTGATTTTCCTGTACAGGTCGCTATTTTTCCATCCATAGTCATAGCGTATTTCATGACTACATAAGGTCTTTTTGTGGTTATGTAATGGAAAAATACTTCATTGAGTTTTTTGCATTCTTCTTCTAACACACCTGTAATGACTTTAAGTCCATGCTTTCGTAACAACGCTACTCCTTTACCTGCTACAAGTGGGTTTGGATCTAAAGTACCAACTACAACCCGTGTGATTCCACTTTCTAAAATAGCCTGTGTACATGGAGGTGTTTTTCCATAATGACAGCATGGTTCCAGTGTCACATACAGAGTGGCGCCAGCTGCAGATTCCCTGCAATTCATCAACGCATAGCGTTCTGCATGAGGTTCCCCTCGCTTTTTATGATATCCTTCTCCTACAATCTGATCATGCTTCACTATAACTGCACCAACCATAGGATTGGGATTCACCGATCCACTTCCCTTTTTGGCATATTCAATTGCGATCTTCATATACTCTGTATCTGTCATCACTGCCTCCTCCTAGTCTATATCTGTTATCAGCAATTGCGATACTCACAATTCTAAGAACATATTTCATAAATTTGTACAATCGCTTCATTTATAATAAAAAAGCTCTGAGAATCATCTCAGAGCTTAATAAATACAAACATAACCACGTTAAAAACGTGAATATCTTCTTTCATCCAGACTTTACTGTCGGCTTCGGAGTTACACCGAATCATACCTTACGGCTCGTGGGCTATACCACCGGTAGGGAATTACACCCTGCCCTGAAGATTTTATTTAGTTTACTGTTCACACCTATTTAAAAGTATGACAGTATTATAGTGCAATCAGATCTTAATTACAAGACCCTTTTGAAATGACATCTAATATTTCATCTGCAACCTGTGTTTTTGGCATTAATGGAAGCATACGTTCAAAGTCTTTCCCAATCAGTGTTACCAAATTTGTATCTACACCAAATCCTGCGCCTTCATCACACAGACTATTTGCTACGATCAGATCTGCATTCTTTTTAATCAGCTTCTTTCTCGCATTTTCGATCAAATTTTCTGTTTCCATACAGAATCCACACAGATACAGATCTTCTCTTTTTTCAGATCCAAGTGCTGCTAAAATATCATTGGTGCGGCCAAGTTCTAATACATGATCTCCATCCATCTTTTTAATCTTATGATCCGCTGTTTTTTTAGGTGTGTAGTCTGCTACTGCTGCTGACATAATGATCGCATCCTGATCATCCTTATACGCCATGACACGCTCATACATATCCTGTGCACTTATGATCTCTATCTGATTAACAAACATTGGCGGCTTCACTGTTGTTTTTCCATAAACAAGGGTCACTTTTGCTCCACGTAACATTGCTTGATTTGCGATCGCAAATCCCATTTTACCTGTAGAATGATTTGTGATAAAACGTACCGGATCAATGGCTTCTCTAGTCGCTCCTGCCGTAATCAGAATTCGTTTATCTGACAGATCCTTCTCATAAGCGATTTCTTTCAATACATAATTTCTGAGAACTTCTTCAGATGGCATTTTGCCACTTCCAACATCACCGCACGCCAGTCTTCCGGTATCCGGATCTATGATATGCATTCCAAAATGCTCTAATTTTTTAAGATTATCTTGAAAAATTGGGTTTTCATACATGCCTGTGTTCATTGCCGGTGCCAGATAGATTGGTTTTCTACATGCCATAATCACAGTTGTAAGCATATCATCTGCAATCCCATTTGCCAGCTTTCCGATCAGATTTGCTGTAGCAGGTGCCACTAAAATCATATCTGCTTTCTTGGCCAGAGAAATATGTGTTACATCATATGCAAAGTTACGATCAAAGGTATCTATATAACATTTATTTCCGGTCAATGTCTCAAATGTGATTGGATTAATGAAATTAATCGCATTTTTTGTCATAATTACATGCACATCGCAAGAATCCTTAACAAGCATGCTGACCAGATTTGCTGTTTTATAGGCTGCTATTCCTCCTGTGACTCCAATGATCACTGTTTTACCTTTTAACATCGCTTGACCTCATTTCGTTTTGATTATTTTAAGGGCATCTCACCTCATGTAACCTCTTCCTTGATTATATCATTTTTTTCATTAACGAACACTACCTTTGGCTTATGTTTCTTAACTTCTTCCTCTGATAATGATGCATATGACATGATAATAATCTTATCACCTACTGAAACCTGCCTTGCTGCTGCTCCATTCAGGCAAATGATACCACTGTTTTCATCCCCTGCAATCACATATGTTTCAAATCGGTTCCCATTATTGATATCTACAATAGAAACCTTTTCATACTCTACAATATCTGCCATATGCAGAAGTTTCTTATCGATTGTAATACTGCCTACATAGTTAAGATCAGCCTGCGTAACAACAGCACGGTGAATTTTACTTTTTAACATTTCAATGTTCATAGCTTCTCTCCATATCAACCTGTATGATCCGATTATCAATGAGTCGTGTTTTCCCTATTAATACAGCTATAGCAATCAGTACATGTCCGTTTATCTGATCAATTGGCCTGATCAGATCGGCATCGACTACCTTTACATAATCAATTTTAGCCAGTTTTTCTTTTTTTATTTCATTACATATCACCTCTATGATTTCTTTAGAGGAATGACATCCATCTGATATTTGTCTGACAGCCTGATTTAAAGACCGATTCAAAACCAATGCCGCCTCGCGTTCTTTTGTATTTAGATATACATTTCTTGAGCTTTTGGCAAGTCCGTCCTGCTCTCTGATAATCGGACATCCTACAACAGTCAAATCCATATTAAGATCGTTTACCATCCTGCGTATAACTGCAAGCTGTTGCGCATCCTTCTCTCCAAAGTAAGCTTTATCCGGTGTCACCAAATGAAATAATTTTGATACAACTGTACATACACCTCGAAAGTGTCCCGGGCGTGACAATCCGCATAATTCATTGGTTAACTGCGTCATATCTACATATGTGCAAAAGTTTAACTGATACATTTCCTCATCTGATGGTGCAAAAACCAAATCGACTTGTTCTTTCTCACATAATGCAAGATCATGCTCTAGATCACGAGGATATTGCAACAGATCCTCTCCTTCGCAAAATTGTATGGGATTTACAAAAATACTCACTACAACTTTATCATTTTCCCTTGCACATTTCATTAGACTTGTATGTCCTTCATGTAAAAACCCCATCGTTGGTACAAATCCAATCTGTTGTCCTTCTTTCTTCCATTCCTTGATCTGTTTTCTCAGTTCTTCTATTGTATAAACAACTTTCATTGTGATCGACTCCTTCCCAGTTCTTTATTCATAGGTGTGTTCTTTTGAGGGAAATACTCCCATCTTTGTCTCATCCTTGTATACCTGTATTGCTTCTTTGATCATATTTCCTACATTCGCATAGGTTTTAACGAATTTAGGGGTATGACCTTCATACATATTTAACATATCCTGATATACCAGCACCTGACCATCGCATAAAGGTCCGGCACCTATTCCAATCGTCGGAATCGATAATTCCTTTGTGATTTCTCCTGCAATCTTCTGAGGAACGCACTCAATTACTACTGCAAATGCACCTGCTGCCTCAACTGCTTTCGCCTCTTTGATCAGCCTTTTGGCACATGCTTCACTTCTTCCTTGAACTTTAAATCCACCGAATGAATGAACCGATTGTGGCGTCATCCCAATGTGTGCCATAACAGGTATGGAAGCGTCTGTGATTGCTTTGATCTGTTCACACACACATTCTCCACCCTCTAATTTTACAGCCTGCGCATTTCCTTCCTTGATCAGACGCCCGGCATTAACAATGGCATCATATACCGATGTCTGGTAAGACATAAATGGCATATCTGCAACTACCAAAGCCTCCTTGCTTCCTTTCGCAACTGCTCTTGTATGATGGATCATGTCCTCCATAGTCACTGCCAGTGTATGATCATAGCCTAGCATGACCATCCCCAGTGAATCCCCTACAAGAATGCACTCTACACCACTTTCATCGACTAGCCTTGCCATCGAATAATCATAGGCTGTCAACATCGTGATCTTTTCACCTCTTTGCTTCATTTCTCCCAGTGTGACAACTGTAGTTTTCATTTTATTGCTCTCCTTTCAAATTTGTTTGAAAGGTATTTCGAAATTATGCAATAAAAAGAGCCAGCACAAACGTGATGGCCCAATACTACTCTGCTCCTTAAATTAGTACTAAATAAATAAAGGTACAGTTTCTTTCGAATACCATCCTCATTCATCATAACTGTTCAATCCAAATCTGTAAAGAATTACATGATACTGTTCCACATTTAATGGAATGAATCAAATCTGCTTCCTGACAATCTGATATTCGTCATTACTTTGATAAAATGGACATTCATAATGTACATCCTGCATTAATCTCGCATATTCATCCTCGTCCAAATTACATTCACAAAAATATGCCTCTTCATCCTCATCATATACATAATTATTGCAGCTGTCACAATTTGTCTGACTCATTCAACTATCTCCTATATTCATATTCTAGATTTTGAATCTGTAACCTACACCCCATATCGTTTCAATATATTGAGGTTTTGTCGTATCAAATTCTATTTTTTCTCTGATTTTCTTAATATGAACAGTAACTGTAGCAATGTCTCCAATAGAATCCATATCCCAGATTTCACGAAACAGCTCTTCCTTTGTATATACGTGATTTGGATTTTGAGCCATAAATGTCAGCAAATCAAATTCTTTGGTTGTAAAGCTTTTTTCTTCACCATCTATATAAACTCTACGTGCTGTTTTATCAATTCGCAGACCTCGTATCTCTACGATTTCATTTGCATTGGCATTGCTGCCAATCAGTCGTTCATAACGTGCCAGATGAGCCTTTACCCTTGCCACAAGCTCACTTGGGCTAAACGGTTTTGTGATATAGTCATCAGCACCTAGTCCCAATCCTCTGATTTTATCAATGTCATCTTTTTTTGCAGATACCATGATGATTGGAATATTCTTTGCTAATCGGATTTGTTTACAAATTTCAAATCCATCCACATTAGGAAGCATAAGATCTAAAATAAATAAATCGAAATCCTCAGCCAGTGCCCTTGCCAGCCCCATATCTCCTGAATTTTCAATTTCAACTTCAAACCCTGAAAGTTCTAAATAATCCTTTTCCAATTCTGCAATTGATTCTTCATCCTCAACAATTAAAATTCTATTCATCTTCTGATGCCTCCTGATATTTTCTTAAACAAAAATGTATGGTGGTCCCGATTCCTTCTTTACTCGTAGCCCATATATATCCTCCATGATCTTCCACAATTTTCTTAACAATTGATAATCCGATACCACTGCCACCCTTAGATGAATTTCTGGAAGCATCTGTCCGATAAAAACGTTCAAAAATATTTGGCAGATCCTTTGTAGCAATTCCTTTTCCATTGTCCTCGATCTCGACCTGTATCGCATCGCCGATATCATTTATATGAATACTGACCATACCCTTTGGCTTGTCAATGTATTTAACCGAATTTCCGATAATATTATTAATAACACGACGCAGCTGTTCTGGATCTGCTATAATTCTTACATCCTTTTCCAGATAATTCATATACTGCAATTCTATATTTTTATCTTCCAGATCAAGTCCAACCTCTTCTACACAATCGCTAAAGAACTCATCTACATTAATCCGATGAAAATTATACGGGATTCTATTTGTATCTATTCGTGAATAAATGGTCAGCTCATTGATCAGTCGATCCATTTCGTTCGTTTTATTATAAATCGTCCGGATATATTTATCCATCTTTTCCGGTGTATCTGCCACACCATCCATAATTCCTTCCACATATCCTTTGATTGCTGTAATAGGTGTTTTCAAATCATGAGAAATATTGCTGACTAATTCTCTGTTTTCCGTATCATATTGTACCTTTGATTCCGTAGATTCCTTTAACCGCTTGCGCATTTCCTCAAAATCACGACACAAATGACCAAATTCATCATTACTGTCAGATTCCACTGTAAAATCAAGATTTCCTTCTGATATATTCTGCATGGCAATATTCAGCTTATTGACTGGTATAACAATGCTTCTGTAAGTCCACGAAGTCAAGATTACACTGGTCAGGATCAGCACCAGTAAAATCGAAAGAATCAGGTTAAATATAAAAGAATTAGGCATCAGACTGCTTACTTTTGTTATGATAAATGCACTGCCATGTGCCCCGTCCGAAAATAGAAAATCAATTTTTTTAATCAGACACTGTTCGTCACTATAATAGTAATCGCCTAGGTTCTCTTCCAATTTTTCTCCATATAACGGTAATGTATCTCTTAATCTCAGATACTCTTCTTTGTTTCCGATATAGGTTAGAGAATCCTGTTTGCGGACGATCAAATAGGAAGAACGTTCTTGAAGTTCCCGATTAATCGTTCCCAAAAACTCATCTTCCTCGAATAAATATGGTGAATTAATCGACGTTTCATGTAACTGACTGTAAATATTACGAGTCACTTTACTGAATGCCTGTACGGAATTAAGCAGTATTCCATAATTATTCTCTTCACTTTCAATTCCATATGTCTGCTCAATATTACGCAGCTGAGCAAATCCTATCACGAAAATAGCCACAGTTGCCAAAATAATGGGCAAGATTACGATGGTACAGGCTACGATTGTTAATCTTGTCTTTAATTTCATCTAATCACCATTCTTAATTCATTAGAGAAAAACCAAAAAGCTAAACTCTCCCTTGATTATAATATCAAGGGTATCTCACTTTGTGAGAACTCTCACTTGATTATAATATCAAGGGTATCTCACTTTGTGAGAACTCTCCCTTGATTATAGCACAATTTATGGGAGGGATTCGTATAATAACTCTAAATATTTCTAAAATTAAAATAAAATATTCCAATTTTATTGACATTTTCGTATATTAAGAATATTATAATATTAATAACTATTACTGTTTTGATAGGAGGTGACTTATGACTCTCAAACGAAGCAGGCAGCGTGAAGCCATCAAAGAGTTTTTGTTGACGCGCAAGGATCACCCTACTGCAGACATGGTTTATACAAATGTCCGAAAAGAATTTTCAAATATCAGTCTTGGTACTGTTTATCGGAATTTGACATTATTATCAGAAATAGGTGAAATACAGAAAATCGATATGGGTGATGGATGTGATCATTTCGATGCAGATATCTCTCCTCATTATCATTTTATCTGTACCGAATGTAAACATGTATTGGATTTGGAACTGGATAGTGATATAGAGCACATAATTGATTCCGCAAAGAAAAACTTTAATGGTTCAATTGAAGGACATAAAACTTATTTTTACGGAACATGTGAACAATGCAAAAAGCAGCAAAATGTATCTTAAGAAACGGAGGATTATCAAATGGCAGACTACAAAGGAACAAAAACAGAAAAGAACTTAATGGAAGCATTTTCAGGTGAATCACAAGCAAGAAATAAGTATACTTATTATGCTTCTGCAGCTAAAAAAGCTGGCTATGAGCAATTGGCCGCTTTATATTTAGAAACAGCCGATCAGGAAAAAGAACACGCAAAAATGTGGTTTAAAGAAATACACGGTATCGGAGATCCGATTGCTAATTTAGAGGATGCTGCAGCCGGAGAAAATGAAGAATGGACTAACATGTATGTTCGCATGGCTAAAGAAGCACGCGAAGAAGGCTTTGATGCTCTTGCCGTTAAGTTTGAAGGCGTTGCCAAGGTAGAAGCAGCACATGAGAAGCGCTACTTAAAACTCTTAGAATCAATGAAGGCTGATAAAACCTTTAAAGGAGATGCTCCTCTAGGCTGGAAATGCCGCAACTGTGGATATGTTCATGATGCAGCGGATGCTCCTGATGTTTGTCCTGTCTGCGCTCATCCAAAAGCATATTTTGAAAGAAAAGTAGAAAACTATTAATTGATTTATTATTTAATGGCATAATGTGAATGATAAAACAGCCTGTAACAGATTTTAAACATCTGTTACAGGCTGTCATTGATTTATTTAACATAGTCTTCCATATGTTCCGCCGTTAAGATAAGATTCTATGTTTTTATACACTTCATCTGTCAGGCGATTTCTTGCTTCTGTTGTTGCCCACGCAATATGAGGCGTAATGAGTAAATTCTCTTGATCAATCACTTCAAATAATGGATTGTCCTCTCTCATAGGCTCCTGCGACAATACATCCAGCGCGGCTCCTGCGATCAATTGATCCTTTAGAGCCTTACACAAATCGCTCTCATTCACTATAGGACCTCTTCCTACGTTCACAAGATATGCACTTGACTTCATTTTTTTAAATGCCTGCAGATCAAATAGATTTCTGGTACGCTCATTAAGTGGTGCATGAATAGAAATCACATCTGAACGTTCTAATAATGCATCCCATTCCACACGTTCTGCTCCATCAAACTGATTATTACCGGAAGTCGAGTAATATATCACTTCACATCCAAACGCTTTTGCTGCTGCTGCCACTTTTTTTCCTATGTCACCCATTCCGACAATACCCCAAGTCTTGTGGGCCAGCTCCATAAAGTAGCGGTCGAAGTGTGTAAACGTCTCACTCTTAACATAATTTCCTGATTTTGTATATTGGTCATAGTAAGGAAGATGCTCCATCAAGTAGAAAAACATCGCAAATGTGTGCTGCACAACACTATCTGTTGAATATCCTTTCGCATTGCAGACTGCTATCTGATGCGCCTTGCAGTAGTTTAGATCTACATTATCAGTCCCGGTTGCTGTCACACAAATCAATCTCAGTCTATTTAGTGCTCCTAACGTTGATTCATTCATAGGAAGCTTGTTGATAATCAATACCTGAGCATCTTTGCTTCTCTCATAAATCTGTTCTATGCCCGTCTTTTCATACTCAGTGAACTCACCAAATTTACCAAATCTGGTAAAATCGATATCATTACCTAGGTTCTTTCTTTCTAAAGCAACGATTTTCATCCTCATCCGTCCTTACTTTTCTTATGCTCAGTTGATCCTAAAGTCTGCTTAACAGAATTTCTCTTTCCTTTTCATATCCAGGTTTTCCTAAAAGAGCAAACATATTTTTCTTATAACTCTCAACGCCTGGCTGATTAAATGGATTTACACCAAGTACATAACCACTGACTCCACATGCAAACTCAAAGAAATAGAATAACTGTCCTAGATAGAACTCATCAACCTGAGGAATCTGAATCACTGTATTTGGTACATTACCATCTGTATGTGCCAAAATTGTACCGTTCATAGCACTTTTATTTACAAAATCAACGGTTTTTCCTGCAAGATAGTTTAATCCGTCTAAGTCCACAGGCTCTTTTTCAAGAATGATTTCTTCTCTGGAAGTCTCAATGTCGATTACTGTTTCAAAGATATTTCTGGATCCATCCTGAATGAACTGACCCATGGAATGAAGATCCGTTGTCAAATCAACACTTGCCGGGAAAATACCCTTTTGATCTTTTCCTTCACTCTCTCCATATAACTGCTTCCACCATTCAGAAATGAAATGAACACCTGGCTCATAATTTGCCATGATTTCAATTTCTTTTCCTTTTCTTAAAAGAATATTTCTGATTGCTGCATATTTTAGTGCATCATTATCCTCAAAATCTGCTTCAAGTGCTTGCTTTCTTCCTGCTTTCGCACCTTCCATTAGTTTTACGATATCAGCTCCGCTGACTGCGATTGGCAGCAAACCTACTGCTGTTAATACTGAAAAACGTCCACCTACATCATCTGGAACTACAAAGCTTTCATAGCCTTCCTCTGTAGCAAGATTCTTTAATGATCCTCTTACTTTATCTGTTGTTGCGTAAATTCTCTTAGCTGCTTCTTCTTTTCCATATTTATCTTCCATGATCTTTTTAAATACACGGAATGCAATTGCAGGTTCTGTTGTTGT
>JAAYYM010000121.1 GCA_012515365.1 Clostridia bacterium | reverse complement strand
CATAAACTTTCGAATTGTTATAGGATTTCTTTGAGTTATACTGTAGTAATAAGATACGATAGAGCAATGGAAAGTACTTGTATAAAAAAAGTGGAACAAAGGATGTATAAGCATGGGTAGGATCCTACGATCCGCTGGGATCACAGATGTCGGTCAAGAAAGAGAACACAACGAAGACTGTTTTGGTCTCTTGAGAGAATTTGATCTATTTTTGGTAGCTGATGGAATGGGAGGTCATCGTGCAGGCGACGTAGCGTCTAGATTGGCTGTTGAATCAGTCAAGGAATTCTTCAAAATGACTGAGAAAGAAGATATTACTTGGCCGTTTCATTTTGATCCCAATCTGCCGTTTACCATAAATCGCTTAATTACCTCTATTCAGGTTGCTAACAACAAGATTTTTAGAGGGTCTTTAGAAAGCAACGATCATCAAGGTATGGGAACAACCGCTGTCGGAATATATTTTGTAGATGATATGCATGCATGCCATATCGCCCATGTCGGAGACTCTAGATGTTACAGATTACGGAAAAGTCATTTGGAGTTAATGACAATGGATCATTCGTTGATAAATGACTATCTGAAAGCTGCGCCTAATCTTACTGAAGCACAATTAGCTGAGCTTCCTAGAAATGTAATTACCAGAGCACTTGGAATGCAAGATGCCGTTGTTGTTGATGTTAGAACAGACACTCCTGAAATCGGAGACTGCTATTTGCTTTGTTCAGATGTACTAAACGGTATGTTGTCTGATGAAGAAATTAGGGAAATCATAATCAGGGAGCGCGTTAATTTGGACAAGACTGTAGCTGCTTTAGTTCAAAAAGCCAATGAAAACGGTGGAGAAGACAATATAACAGCAATTATTACTGAAATTGTGGAAGAATGATACACTTGTCGGTCAAAAGGGCTGGTAGACTAATTGTATTTTCTGTCTTTTTTATTGTGTTGAGTTGCGGAGCTGCAGGACAACAAGCTGAAGATAGACTAAAAGAATCTGTTGTTCAATTTAATGAAGGTATTCGTTGGGGCCGAATGCAAGAAGTAATTCCTCGCGTTCATCCTGATAATGTTCAACATTTTTTAAAAATGCATGAGCATTTTGGAAATGAAACTCAAGTTTCCGATTATGAACTTATTAGCTATGAATATAATCAGGAGAAAAAGTCAGCTACCATTAACGTTCGCATAACTTGGTACAAGCAAAGTGAAATGGCACTGCACACAACCATCCTTATTCAATCATGGGAGCATATAGAAAGCGATTGGATATTAATGACCGAAACCTTTCATTCAGGAGAAGCTTTTTAAGCTGCTTATCAAACCTATATTCTAAGACTTTTAATAGAATGGTGGAGTAATGACAAAAATAAACGGTATAAGCACATCAACTCAGTTATTGGGAATAATTGGAAATCCAATAGAACATTCCATGTCACCCGCCATTCATAACCGTGCGTTTAGAGAATTGGGATTGGATTATGTTTATCTTGCCTTTAGAGTCGAAGATGTTGAAAGTGCGATTAGAGCAGTTAGAGCTATGGAAAATTTCAAGGGATTAAGTGTAACCATTCCTCATAAGATGGCAGTGATCAAATTTCTCGATCAACTGGATCAGGTTGATGTAAGCATTGGGTCGGTCAATACTATTATCAAAGAAGGAAACATTATCAAGGGACTTGGTACGGACGGTCCAGGTGCACGAAAAGCACTATCGGACGCCGGTGTAGCACTTAAAAACAAACAAATATTATTACTGGGTTCAGGAGGAGCTGCTCGTGCAATAGCATTTGACTTAGCCTATAACGCCAATCCTTCTATGATAAGCTTATTGGGCGTAGCTTCTGAAGAGCTTAATATTTTGGCTTCAGATAT
>JAAYYM010000014.1 GCA_012515365.1 Clostridia bacterium | reverse complement strand
CGGACCGTCAGGCTCTGGAAAATCCACATTACTCAGATGCGCTACCATGTTAGAAAAAATGGATAGTGGAGAATTGACTTACTTATCAGAGACCGCGGTTCATAACGATGAAGCAGGAAATGCGGTTTATGCAGATAAAGCTAGATTAAGACAGATACAGCGCTATTATGGGCTTGTATTTCAGAATTTTAATTTGTTTCCACATTATACAGTCCTTAAAAATGTGACAGATGCTCCAATCTCAGTTTTATCCATACCAAAGTCACAGGCACAAAAAGAAGCAATGGAACTATTAGAGCAGCTGGGACTAGGAGATAAGGCAGATGCATACCCACATCAGCTTTCAGGTGGACAGCAGCAGAGGGTATCCATCGCACGTGCTATGGCACTGAATCCGCAGATTTTATTTTTTGATGAGCCGACATCAGCACTAGATCCGGAATTAACAGGAGAAGTACTGCGTGTCATCCGCGAGCTTGCACAAAAGCATATGACAATGATCATCGTCACTCATGAGATGATGTTTGCCAAGGAAGTTTCAGATCGAATCCTCTTTATTGACGCAGGAGTCATCCGCGCGCAAGGAACACCGGACGAAATCTTTTCTTCCGATGATGAACGTGTGAAATCATTTCTGGCACGTTGTATGTAGCTTCTTTAGAATGGCTTCTGTTATGAGGGCTGTCCAAGGTACTTTTTAAGAACAGAGTATAGCTTATTACGATCCAAAGGTTTGATGACATAATCATTCATACCGATACTTTGAGATAATTGAATCTCTTCAGAAAAGGCATCTGCAGACATTGCGATAATCGGAATGTTTGCACTGTCTTTTCTTTTTGCTTCTCTGATCTTAGCTGTCAGTTCATTTCCGTTCATGAGAGGCATTCTGATATCAGTCAGGATCAATTGATAATAGCCCTCCTCATGTTCGAGATATTGTCTGAGTGCTTCTTTTCCGTCAACAGCACATTCGATGTGCAGGTTCACCCTGTCAAGATATGATTTGGCGATTTCCATATTGATATCATTATCTTCCACTAAGAGAATGCGTTCCTGATGAAATTCAATTTTATCATCAGGGGATGTCTCGTTTATAGTTTCTTTATATACAGGCTGTGTAGAAGCAATACTGAAAGAGAGCTTTACTGTAAATGTAGTGCCTTGTCCGGGCACACTATCGACTGTGATTACACCTTTTAGTAAATGAACCAGACTTTCTACAATCGAAAGTCCAAGTCCGGTTCCCGGCTGTTTCAGATAATTACCGGATTCGTCTGTGACCTGCTCAAACGGATTGAAAATTTTCTCTTTCATATCTGCAGGAATACCGATCCCATTATCTGAAATGATGAAGCAGAACTGTGCATGCGACGCGCAGGCATGTTCTTCAATTACCTTGAAATCAATCTGACCACCCTCAGGTGTGAATTTGACTGCATTATTCAGAAGATTGGTCAGAATGCGACGAAGCTGCAGCTCATCACTGTTAAGGAGAGAATGAGCAACAGAATGAATGGTTGTGACATATCGAATTTGTTTTTTCTGTGCATAAGGTGCGATCAGCTGATCAATTTGTGACAGTAGCTCATAAAGATCAAAGTCAGAGTTATTGATTGGCATTTTACCATCCTCTATGCGAGATAAATTCAGGATATTATTGATCAGTGTCAGCAGATAAGCGGAAGAATCCTCGATTTTATTTAGGCAAGAGTTGATCTTATCAAGATCTCCATTTGCTTCCTTTGCCATCGTCGTCATACCGATAATTGCATTCATAGGTGTTCGGATATCATGTGACATTCTAGAGAGAAACTCTGTTTTTGCCTGACTGGCTGTTTCAGCAAGATGGAGTGCATTGATTAACAGCTGCTGATTATGCATCTGTTCAGCATATGTGCTTTCCACGTTTTTGAGATAGAACATGGCAGATTTCTCACCATCCTCATGAACACTCCAATGTACCTTTCTTAAACAGACGGAATACCATTCATAGACATCAGGAGATTTTCTTTTTTGAACATTGATATTCAGCTCAGTCTGCCCGTTTTTACCAAATTCCGTTGACACATGTTCATAAGAGAGAAATTGGTTGATATCCATGAGAGTCGGATTATCGAGAATCTGCTCAGATAGAGTCTTGACTGCGTCTTTTAATGTGAAATAGGGTGTCTTAATACGCTCAAAGCCCTGCTCAGAAAATTTGAGACTATAGATGCAGTTATTCAAATAATCAAATTCAAAGATTTCATCGTATGAATTCCTGATCTCATTTGAATAGCGTTCCATCAGCTTTTGATTAGCAAGCTGCATGGAGAGTAGAGCTGCTTTTCCAGCTTTTTTCTCGGTATGAAACAGACACAGAAGCAAAATGAACAGGATAGACAGGCATTCAGCAACGAGAATGACTGTTAAAAACATAAGATGCTGTACTTTTTGGGCGATTACTTTCTGGGGGATGATAGAAAGCAGATACCAGTTATTAAATGAGAGCGGCTGTAGATAGCCGATGTATTTTTGTTCTTTCCATACAAAAAGTCCACTGCTTCGCTGTTTAACAAGCTCTGAAAATGCCGCTGGATTTTTGACTGGATCATAGAGGGATGAGTCAAGAATGGTATTTGATGATAATAGCTCTCCGTTAGAATCCAATAGGCAAGTGAAGCCATTTTCACTAAATGACTTTAGATTCAGCAGACTGTCAAGATGCTGTTCGTCACAGATTCCGTAAAGGCAGCCGACATTTTTGCCATCTTTTGTGATGACAGGAGCGTAGGAAAGCAGTGAGTAAGAATCGTCCACATTGGATTTGATCTTGATCACGCCGTGCTCAGCCTTCTGTACGCTTTTGATAAATGGCATATCAGACATATCTACGACAGGATGTACAGTTGAAATCCCGGTTCCTTCCAGACTAAGAAATCCCATTTCACTAAAGGTTGAGTTTGTAGACTGATTGATCAATATTTTCATGGCAGTAGCAGAATCAATGCCGTCCGGATCATTAAATTCCTTTGACATGCCAAGGATCTGAAGGGACAATGCCTCCAGTGAAAGCGTGGAGGTCTTTGCTGCCTGCTCTGTAAATGTCTGTAGGCTGTTGTATTCGGCATCTTTTGCATAACGTCTGACCTGATGGGCAAATATTGTAAAGGCAATGAAAAATATGACCAAAAGGACAATGACTATCGTTATGAGTGATTTGTTTATTTTTTTCTTTTCGTTCATATGTTATAATCCTCTTTTCTTCAGATCTGCAAGTATCGTTATGTAGAATTCACGAACATCAAAGCCTTTGATATTTTCACGATTCAGATCAATCATATCTGCATGAGAGATGCCTCGTTTGCCGCTAGGAACCAAAAAGGTGTAGTTTGTACCCCAGTGAAATGAGGTTTCAGATACAAGTCCATCATTAGGGCCGTCAAAATATTTAACGAGCGGATAAGTAAAATTAAGCGGAAACTTTCCATTGACTGCATGGATCAGTTTAGATCCTACACTTTGATAGAAAACATTCTTGTCATCATGCATTTCCTGATTGAGTGTCTCACAGCGTGAAGAAGTCAGATCTTTGATCGCGGCGACGAAATCAGGTGTTGTATCTCCAAGCTTTTTCATTGTGGCATTATAGGAGGCCGCCACTTGATTTAGTGTTTTTACAGGAACCTTATTTAACAGATAATCCGCAAATTCACATCCGCGATGTGGAGTATTGATGGTTGTAAGTGATGCAACATAAGGCGCCATACCACAGCAGCTGATCGCATATCTACAGTCGAGACCGCCTTTTGAATGTGCAATGATATTGACCTTTTTGGCATTTGTCATGGCCAGTACTTCCTGGATTCTTTCAGCCAGTTCTTTACCACAATATTCAACAGAAGCAGCGGAGTGATGATTGCCATAATAAACGCAGGCTCCGTTAGCAATCAAATCGGCAGGAATACGTCCCCAGTAGTTCGCATGTTTAAAATCTCTGAAAAAGACTCCATGGACAAGCAGTACGGGATATTGTGTCTGACAGATCTGGGCTTCTTTACGGGATTGATTTAATAACATGCGTTGCGTTTCAAAACGAATTTCTTCTGACACTATTTTGATGATCCGCAGTAGAACAATGATATGGATAATGGGCATCATTCCACAGACAATTCCTATGATGCGAAGCTTAAGCCCTAACTGTACGGAGGTACAGTAAACTAATAGGATGCCGATCCAAAATAGGGTTAATTCCAGAATAAACAGTACGATAAGACTGCATATATAAATGACAAGATGCGAAGGAATCATATAAAAAGAAGTGATTGTCAAAAGAGGAAGTGCAATTAACAGAATGGTCAAAAATGTCTTTAACAGACGGACACCTGTCAGACACAGTTCAAGTCTTTTGTTGGAATTATGGATATGTGTAGTTCTCTTGTTAGTGGTTTTATCTGATGTATGCATGTGCGTTCCTTTTTTAGGGATTTTGAACCTGTTCTGTTTTGTAAAAGTATATCATTTTTAGGCGAAAACATCTAGTAGGCAGTAGAAATAGTTATAGGTTCCTTTGATAACTTGTGTCAAATTCGTTCTTGACAGGCTTTACAGTATTGAGATAGAATAAATGTATCAATTCCTTGGGGGAGTAATTTGCACCGGATGTAAGGTGTGGTAAGTCAACATCCTGACCGAAAGGTCTGGCTTATCTTAATAAATGAGACTCAAGTATGGCTTGTCCATGCTTGAATCTATCAAAATCCAAATCAGGCATGGAAATCCATAATGATTTGGATTTTTTTATTAAAAAATTTAATAGAATGATTCAAAACTGAATGAATAATCATAATCAGGAGGAATGGGAATGAGTACGAAAAAAGCATTGATTCTTGCGGCTGTGGGTGTTGGATTAGTAGGATGCGTTATCTTCTACGCAGGATTTGCAGGAAAAGGGAAGGTTTATCAGACAGAACAGGCGGTATACGGTTCGATTTCAGAGGCAGTTGATACAGATGGGACTGTGAAGGGAGAACGCGAAATCACCTATTATGCACAGGTTACAGCACCGGTTTCTCAGGTTGATCTGCAGGTGGGAGATGAAGTATCAAAGGATGCAGCTTTACTTACCTATGATACATATGATCTGGAAAAGGCTTATACGGAGGCTATTTTGCAGGTAGAAGCCAGTGAAAGCGGAATGAAAGCCAAAATACAGGAAAGCAGTAAAAATGCTGCTAAATATGCAAAAGCAAACGCAGATGAGGAAGCATATAAGCTATTGTATGCATGGAGTCGCGCAGATTCAAATTATGTAAATCAAGATCAGTATACAGAGAGCTATCAGATCAAATGCCAGTCAGACAGTCTGCAGAAATCGATTGCAGATAAGACGAAACAGTCTGCAGAAAAAACTGCAGCACTGGCAAAAATGGAAGATCATAATTCAGAAGAATATCGAAAGCTGGCAAAGGAAGTAGCAGATCTGGGTGTCGATGTTGCTTCTTTACAAAAAGAGCTGGCAGCGCTGCCAAATGGACAGCTGACACCATCAGAAAATGCACACCTTACCTATGATGCAAATCTGATGGAAGATATAAGCAGAAACTGGACGCAGGCAGTTACAGATGCCGCAACTGCAGAAGGTCAGATCCTGAATGAAGAACAGAAAAAACAAATACAGAAAACTCATGAAATCACGGAACTTAGTGCTGATAATCTGCAGGAAACCTTACAGAAGGCAGCAGATGGCGTGCTGGCACTTGAAAATGGAATTGTTACATCGGTTCATGTGGAAAAGGGAGCTGTGGTCAATAAGGGGACTCCTCTTTTTACCGTGGAAAGTACAGACTCTGTCAAGGTAGATGTGGAATTATCAAAGTATGACATTGCAAAAGTGGAGGAAGGTCAGAAAGCAGATATTAATATAGCAGGGAGTACATATGCAGGCACTGTGAGTGAAATTAAACGTCTGGCTGTTAAGGATGGTACAGATAAAGCCAAAGTTATCGTTTCGGTACATGTTGATCAGCCGGATGATGGCATTATATTAGGACTCGAAGCAGATGTTGTGATCCATGCACATGAAAATGAGAATGCACTGCTTCTGCCGGTCACTGCGTTTTACAGTGATGATCAGGGAGATTACTGCTATGCAATCGTGAATGGAATCATTGTCAAAAAGTATGTGGAAACAGGCATTGAATCCGGAGAGTACATCGAAATCAAGAATGGACTTGCAGAGCAGGATGTTGTTATAACAGATGCCATAACCGATGATGCAGTTGGTCAAAAAGCATCCTATTAGAAAGGGGAGCATCTATGAATCCATTAATTGAATTTCAAAATGTATCAAAGGAATATCAAAGAGGCGATCGTACTTTTTTTGCACTTAAGGATGCCAATCTTACTATTTACGAAGGAGAAATGGTCGTAATCCTGGGACCATCCGGAGCAGGTAAGAGCACACTGTTGAATCTGCTTGGAGGAATGGACTTTGCAACCTCCGGAAAAATCATGTTTGATGATCAGGATCTGACGACCTTTAGTGATAATCAACTGACAGAATACCGTGCTAAAAATGTGGGTGTCGTGTTTCAGTTTTATAACTTGATTCCGACGCTGACGGCCTATGAAAATGTTGCATTGATGAAAGATATAGAAAAGGACACCCTAGATCCTAAAGAGGCACTTGCAAGTGTTGGACTGGCGGATCATATGCATCAGTTTCCGGCACAGCTTTCCGGTGGTGAACAACAGCGTACTTCGATTGCCCGTGCACTGGCAAAGAATCCAAGACTGCTATTATGTGATGAGCCGACAGGAGCACTTGATACGGAAACAGGACGGGATGTTCTTGTCCTTTTACAAAAGATGAGCAAGGAACGAAAGAAAACAGTTATTATGGTTACACATAACAGTTTTTTCGCAGATATCGCAGATCGTGTGATCAGAGTCAAGAATGGGGGCATTCAGAGCATTGTTGAGAATGAATCACCTATTAGTGCAAATGAGGTGAGCTGGTGATGTTATTTCGAAAACTATTACGTGATCTTTGGGTGAATCGGATTCAATTCATATCGATTTTTCTGATGTCCTTTCTTGGCATTTGGATCTTTGTGGGAATCAATGCAGAAAGTACCGGTGGATTTCTTGCAGCAGCAAAGTACTATGACCGCTGTAATCTGGCGGATCTTTGGCTGAATGGTGAGGGCTTTTCCGAAGAGGAAGCAAAGCAGATTGAAAAGCTTCAGGGTGTAAATCAGGTAGAGCGAAGACTTTCACTTGATGGCGATATCGAACTAAATGGCGTGAAGCACTCAATGGAAACCATCTTTACGGAAAAAAATGAAATTTCTCAGATCGATCTTTTAGAGGGAGAGGAATTTGAAGAAAATAAGGATGGATTTTGGATGGAGGAGTATTTCGCAAAAGCCAATCATTTGGCGATCGGAGATACTGCAACGATCAGACTGAAGGGAACTGATATGACCGGAATCATCAGAGGATATATCAGACATCCGGAGCATGCTTATTATCTGACAGCAGAAGAAACGGTCATGCCAAATTATGCGAATTATGGATATGTCATCTGCTCTATCAGACAGTATCCTTTTGAACAGCTTATTTACAATCAGATTCTTGTAGACACACAGACACAGACAGATGCAGAAATGAGAAATCTGAAAAATAGAATCAAGAAACAGATCGACCGTGAAAGTGTAGTCGTAACTGATCGTGATCAAAATGAAAGCTATGCGACATTTGACGCAGAAATGAAGCAGCATGAGGCAATGGGAATGATGTTTTCAATCGTATTTCTATTGATCGCAGTCCTTGGAATTGTTACTACGATGACCAGAATGACTGCCAATCAAAGAATTCAGATTGGTACATTAAAGGCCTTAGGTTTTAGCAAAAGAGTGATTACCTTTCATTATGTATCCTATGGTTTTTTTATCAGCCTTGTGGGAAGCATTATGGGTGCGGTAGTCGGATATTATACAATGCCGGATATTATTTTTGGTGCTTTTAAGGGTGCTTATATCATTCCGGATCTGGCACCTGCAGTTTCAGCAGAGAGTATTACAGCCATCATTCTTGCGGTTGTTGTTTCTACCTTTGTCAGCTTTATGGCATGTAGAAAAGAATTAAATGATCCACCGGCAATTACATTAAAACCGGCAGTACCTAAGAAAATGGTGCACACCGCACTGGAAAAAAGCAGTGTCTGGCTGAAAATGAGTTTTTCCACGCAGTGGAATCTGCGCGATATTTTACGTAATAAAGTAAGAACGCTTATGGGTGTGGTAGGTGTCTGTGGCTGTATGATGCTGATGATCGGTGCTCTTGGCTGCTATGATTCCATCTTTGGCATGATGAACTGGATGTATGATGACCTGATGACAGCACGGACAAAGATTTTGATGGCGCCGGAGGCTGATTACTATACAACACAGGATTATGCAAATAAATTCAGAGGGCAGATGATACAGGAAAGTGCGATTGAATTTATGACAGATGACAAACGAAAGACCGGTACATTGACTGTACTTGATACCGGAAACTATATGCACTATCAGGGCGTTAATCTGGAATCTATCAGGCTTAGTGATAGAGGAATTTCCATGACGCAGAAGATGGCAGACAGTCTTTCGGTCAAATGTGGAGATTATGTACAGTGGCATATCGTTGGTGAGGACGAGTGGGAGAGAACCAGAGTGACAGCACTTTACAGAGATCCTTCTGTACAGGGGATTACCATGTACAGGCAGACATTTGAACATTTAGAACATACCTTTCGTCCAACAGCAGTTTTAACAAATAAAACAGCTCCTGATTCACTGGTTGATAAGGATGAGATACAAACGGTTATGAGCATTCAGGATATGCGGCAGGCGTTCGCTGCAAGTATGGAAATGATGAATATCATGATCGCAATGATGATAGCAGGAGCAGTTATTCTTGGAGTAGTTGTTCTTTATAATCTGGGTGTTCTTTCTTTTGTAGAAAAAACCAGGGAGATTGCGACACTAAAGGTACTTGGATTTAAGTCCTCCAAAATCAGAGGGATTTTATTGAAACAGAATTTCTGGATTACGACACTTGGTGTTTTAGTCGGTGTCCCGATTGGTAATTTGTTGTTAGTCGGGATCTGTCAGACACTGCCTGACACGATGGATCTGATCCCGATCGTATCATTTGGCTCTTATGTCTGGTCGATCATCGGTACATTTGCGGTTTCAATCGGAGTCAATCTGATCTTATCAGCCAAGGTCAATACCATTAATATGGTAGATGCACTAAAGGGTGTCGAATAATAAGCATAATTTTTTTGTTTTCGTACAGACTATTTCTAGTATGTCACATATTTTAAATGTCATACTAGAAAAGGAGGTATCAGCATGGCTGGATTATCAGAATTGGAATTACAGAATTTAAGGCATCTGATCGGAGGATTTGATACAACACATGGCAAGCTGCAGGACTATGCGGCAGAGGCAGAGGATCAGGAAATCAGACAGTTCTTTGAACAGGGTGCAAAATCAGCAATGGAAAACAAACAACAGCTTATGAGCTTTCTGCAGTTTTAACTGTGGTCAGTGAAAGAAATGGAGGACAACGATGCAGGAAAAAATAATGGTTACCGATACGTTGAATGGAATCAATGGTGAATTAGTGCGATATGCAGAGATGATACCACAGACAGAAAATAAAGAATTAAAACAGACATTGAAACAGTTTCGTAATTCTTGTGAGTCTTCTCAGGAAAACTTATATCAGATTTCAAGAGAAAAGGCTTATTATGTACCGGCTGAAAAGGCTAGCAAGGAATCGATCGAGCATGTGCGAGACCTGTTTTCTGCCTTATAAGGCTAAAAAGAGCTGCAGAATAAAAGGAAAAAGCTGGGGTGGAAAACTCCAGCTTTTAAATTTCATGGAAAACATGTGTAACTATGGAAAACCGTGACTTTAGGGGAATTATGTTGGTTTACAACAGCAAAAAATTGAAGTATACTATAAGAGTAACTAAGGGTTTGATGGTTACAATACCTTTTACTAAGGAGGATATTAATTTGAAGAACAGCGTGAAGGATAAGAAAAAGGTTGGCAGACCAGATCAACATAAGAAGAGTAAAGATCAAAAGCAGATCAAATCTGTAAAGCATTATACGAGTATTAAGACTTCCATGATGGTAGCTTACTGTATCCCTGTAGTTCTGATTATCATCCTCGGAATCGCGTCTTATAACACTGCCTCAAAGGTAGTTGTTGAAAAATATCAGACCAGTGTGGAAAGTACCATGGAGGCTACAGGCAGGTATTTTGAAATGGTCTGCAATGACATGATGACAAAAGCATCCGGTCTGGCAACGGATGAAGAAATCACAAAATATTATGATTTCTTATATAAAAAGAACAATACAGAAAGTAAAAAAGTCTATAATGCAGAGTATCTTGCTTTGGAAAACTATATCAAGGCCTCTGATTTTCTTTCAGACTACTATATCATAGCAGAAGGCGGAAGCCCATTTTTACAAAGTACTAAAACCGAGAGTTCAAGAAGAAACATCCGACCGGAGGCATTTACAGAGCTGTTTGAACAACCGGAAGCAGCCATCCTTGCAAATGGGAAAAACGGCTGGATCGGAGCACATCCATTTATTGATGAGCAATATTTAGGTGATCCTTCTTCCTATGCATTCTCCTATCTTCAGACATTCCCGAAACAGAATGGTCTGGTTGTTTTGGATATGGATATAGAAAATGTAAAAAATTCTCTGACTTCCATGAATTTTGGAACCGGTTCCTATACGGCAATGGTTATCCCCGGAGAAAAGGAATTTATCATCCAGCAGACAGGGGAGAACGAGAAGGAAGCGTTTACGACGCTAGAAGATGGTAAAACAATTTTTGCGGATCAGGAGTTTTTTAGTAAGGCAGTAGATTCAGATGCGATGTATTCAGCACAGGTCAGCTATAATGGTGCAAACTATTTATTTGTAAATATGCCGGTTGGCAGTACAGGTATACAGATCTGTACATTGATTCCACTTAAGAATCTGACAAAGAGCATGGATGGCATTCGTAATCTGACCATCATACTTGTAATCATCGGAGCTGCTGTGGCACTTTCCTGTGGTACTTATATTTCATCAGGTATCAGCAGAGTGTTGAAGCGGGTATGCAATTCTCTTAAGAAGGTTTCAGAAGGTGATTTCACACAGACCTTTAGTACCAACAGGACAGATGAACTGCGTTATCTGACCGATAGTTTGACCAAGACCGTCAGTGACATCCGTGAGCTGATGGTAGAAATGAGAACATTTGGAAATGATGTAAACAGATCTGCAATCGAAGTAGCAGATTTCTCAAATACAATCTTTAAAGCAATGCAGGATGTAACTTCATCCGTTGATGAAGTTAACAGAGGTGTTAATTCTCAAGCAAAAGAAACAGAGACTTGCGCAAATCAGATGTCTGATTTCTCTGTTAAAATGGATGATGTATCCGGCAGCACACAGAGAATGAATGAAACCGTGGATAAGACCATTACAACGACAAAAATGGGTCAGAGCTCGATCGGAAAGCTAAATGAAAAATCAGAAGCCACAACAGAGATAGTGGAACAGCTGATTAAGGAAATCCAGCTGGTTGTGACACAGTCGGATCATATCGGAGGAATTATTGAAGCCATTAATGCAATTGCAGAACAGACAAGCCTTCTTTCATTGAATGCATCGATCGAAGCAGCAAGAGCAGGTAATCAGGGACGTGGATTTGCGGTAGTTGCGGAGGAAATCCGTAAGCTTGCAGATCAGTCACAGACAGCAGGTAATGAGATTTATGGCATCCTTAACAACATCCGTGCAACAACACAAAGTGCCTCTTCCTATGCTGAGAAGACCAATGTATTCTTGGATGAGCAGACAAAGGTATTGGGTGAAACAACAGAAATGTTTAATGATATAACCAATTGTGTTGAGGAGCTGGTGGATGGACTCGAAGGCATTTCACAGAATGTAAATGGAATGCTTCAGGACAAAGATAAAATCTTTGATTCCATTACTTGTATCTCAGCCATTTCAGAGGAGGCGGCAGCAGCTACAATCAATGTATCTGATTCCATCAATACCCAGCTGTCAAAAGTTGAAAATCTGGCAGGCGAGGCAGGTCAGCTGAATGACAAAGCAAAAACACTTGACGAGAATATGAGACGCTTCGAAGTATAGGATATGAAATATGTTGAAGTTATTGATATGTGTCTTTGCGGTGCAGAGCATGACTTGACATAATTCGATTTAAGTGT
>JAAYYM010000120.1 GCA_012515365.1 Clostridia bacterium | reverse complement strand
TTTGATGATCTGAAACTGATGAAGAAGATGGAACTGCGGGAAGTCTTTACGGGGATGGACATAGTCTATGTCTATCACAACCAGATTGATGCCCGTGGGGATAAACTGAATACGGAGAATGAGGTGTTCACTGCATGCTACGAAGCCGTTGATGAAGTCTTTACCATGATCAAGCGTATCTCAACCAATGCCAACACCCTGCACTTTATCGTTACTTCAGACCATGGATTTATATACAAGCGAGACAAGATAAAGGAAACTGACAAGATCATCCATGTAGCGGACAAAGATGCCTTTATCAATCGTCGCTTTATCGTTGCACAAGACTCGATGGAAGACGACGGAATCGCATCTTACGCCATGGATAAGATCCTTGGGAACAAAGACACCAAGTGGGTTTCTGTTCCAGTGAGCTCCAATGTGTTCAAGGTCACTGGCGGCGGCCAGAACTTTGTTCATGGCGGTTCTTCTCCTCAGGAGATGATTGTTCCAGTTATTAATGTAAAAGTCGAAAAAGGCCATGCAGATACGCGACCTGCACAGATCGTGTTGGTCAGCATGGTCCAAAAGATCACAAACCTGATTTCTTCCCTCGACTTCATTCAGTCTGAGCCAATCAGTGATGTTATTAAAGAGACTAGTTATAAAGTGTTTTTCATCTCTGAAGATAATGAAAAAATCTCCAATGAATGCATATACATTGCGGACAAGAAGGATGAAGATCCCAGCAAGCGAATTTTCAGATTGAAGTTCAACTTCAAGAATAAGCAGTATGATAAATCAAAACAGTACTATTTGGTAGCCTATGATGAGAAAAATGATGTAGAAGCCTTACGTCATGGTGTTGTAATGGACATTGCTTTTGCGGATGATTTTGGATTCAGTTCATAAGGAGGAGGATATCAATGAGTGAGCATAAAAGAGAACCAGATGCAATTGAAATAGAGCATTTTGAAGATGACTTTGATATAAAGGAAGTGAATGAAAAGATTGTTAAAGAATCAGTAAGTTTAAATAATCATCTCAATACAAAACTTAATGAGGTCTTTAAAGGTAAAATCGTTCGCAAAGACTTGACTAAAAAAATCAAGGAAGGAGCCAATGTTCCAGTTTATGTTTTAGAGTATCTACTTGGGATGTACTGTGCAACTACTGAAGAAGAAGCCATTGCAGACGGAGTTCGCAATGTTAAAAGTATTCTTGCAGAGAATTTCGTTCGTCCGGATGAAGCTCAGAAGATAATATCAAAATTGAGAGAGCGTGGAAGATACACAGTCATTGACAAAGTTGCAGTAAAGCTGAATTATAAAATAGATATATATGAAGCAGAATTTTCTAATTTAGGAATAAAGAATGTCCCTATATCAGAAAAATATCCTTCCGATTACGAACGTCTTTTAAGTGGAGGAATCTGGTGTATTATTCAACTCGAATATTATTATGATGAAGCAGATAAAAATAGAGTACCTTTCATTATTTCTAAACTTACACCTATACAAATGCTACATCTCGATATGGGTGAGGTATTAAATGGAAGATCTAAGTTTACAAAAGAAGAGTGGATTGACATCATACTTAGGTCAATAGGGATGGAACCTATGAGGTTCACACAAAGAGTTAAAATGCTTTTATTAGCAAGAATTATACCATTGGTTGAGAACAACTTTAATTTTTGCGAACTTGGTCCTCGTGGAACGGGCAAATCTCATGTATATAAAGAAATATCTCCAAATAGTATATTAGTCTCAGGTGGTCAGACAACGGTTGCTAATTTGTTCTATAACATGTCCAATAAGACAGTCGGTCTTGTTGGAATGTGGGATTGTGTTGCTTTTGATGAAGTAGCAGGAATAACATTCAAGGATAAAGATGGTATACAGATAATGAAGGATTTTATGGCTTCTGGATCTTTTTCAAGAGGAAAGGAAGAAAAGAATGCTTCTGCATCAATGGTTTTCATTGGGAATATAAATCAAAGTGTTGACGTACTATTAAAGACATCCCATTTATTTGATCCCTTTCCAGAAGCTATTGCATATGATAGCGCTTTTTTCGATAGGATGCATTGCTACTTACCGGGATGGGAAATTCCAAAATATAAACCAGAATTTTTTACGAACGAATATGGTTTTATAACCGACTATTTATCAGAATTTTTAAGAGAGTTAAGAAAAATTTCATATGCTGATGCTATAGATCAGTATTTCAAGCTTGGTAATAACCTAAACCAGCGTGATGTAATCGCAGTTAGAAAAATGGTTTCAGGAATGATTAAACTTATATATCCTGATGGTAAGTTTGTGAAAGCTGATGTTGAAGAAGTACTGAGATTTGCCCTTGAGAGTCGAAGACGTGTAAAAGAACAACTTAAAAAAATTGGTGGAATGGAATTCTATGACGTTAATTTTTCATATATTGATAATGAAGACTTTACAGAAGAATATGTTCCAGTTCCAGAACAAGGTGGTGGGAAATTAATACCTGAGGGTCTGCATAAGCCTGGACAGGTTTATACAGTGAGTAGAGGAAAGACCGGAATGTTTGGTGTATTTAAGTTGGAAACTGAGATGGTTTCGGGTTCTGGAAAATTTGAAAGAACTGGGATAGGATCCGATCGTGAAGCAAAGGAATCAATAGATACAGCATTTAGATACCTAAAAGCAAATAGTAAGAATATAAGCGGAAGTATAAGTATTACAACAAAAGATTATTTAATGGATGTTCGGGATCTAAATGGAATAGGTATAACAAATCAATTATCATTAACTTCACTTATTGCTCTGTGTTCTGCAGCATTGTATAAACCTGTCATAAGCAGTCTTGCGGTTTTAGGTAATCTTAGCATTAGTGGAACAATCATAAAAGTTGAAGAATTAGCAAACGTTCTTCAAGTTTGTTTGGATAGTGGAGCGAAGAAAGTCTTATTACCTATAACTTCAGCTACGGATATGGCATCAGTACCACCAGAGTTAATGGGTAAGTTTAATTTAATATTTTATCAATCTCCTGAAGATGCAGTGTTCAAAGCATTAGGGGTAGAATAACTTGGCGTATTTGGTTATTTATGAAATGGTGATGTTATAAATTTATATAATAGGGGGATAATATGGATCAAATTTTTAGTAATACAAATCTAACCGTTAATCAGCTAATTGAGAAAATAGATACTGGTGAATTAGGCTTACCAGAATTACAAAGACCTTTCATCTGGAAAGACTCAAAAGTTAGAGATTTATTTGACTCTATGCTAAGAGGCTATCCTATTGGATATCTAATGCTTTGGGAATGTCCAACTCTTGAAAAGAAAAAATCTATTGGTGTTGAATCTCATAGTTATGCAACTCCAAGACAAGTTATTATTGATGGTCAACAAAGGTTGACCTCTCTTTATGCTGTAATGAAGGGAAAGAAAGTAGTCAATTCCAACTATCAAGAGAAAACTATTATTATTTCGTATCATCCTTTATTAAATAAGTTTGAGGTAGGCTATCAAGCAACAAAGAATGATAAAGAATGGGTTTATAACATTAGCGATATTTATACTAACAGCTCTTATCAATTCATAAATAAGTTTATTAAATCACTAGAAAATTACAGGACTTCAAAGGGGTTAGTGCTTGCTGATGGGGAAAGAGAAATAATCGCTGAAAATATAAATGCAATTTGCAATTTAAAAAATCATACATTACCAGTATTTGATATTAAAGCTAATGCAGAAGAAGAGGACGTTTCAGATGTTTTTGTGCGAACTAATTCGGGTGGAGTTACATTAAAACAAAATGATTTCATTTTAACTTTGCTTTCATTATACTGGGCTGAGGGCAGAAAACTTATTGAAATTTTTTGTAAGGAATCAAGATATCCGACAAAAGGAAGAGTTACGTCATATAACCAAATTGCTGAAGTAGCTGCTCAAGATATAATCAGAGTTGTTATGGCATATGCATTTGATAGAGCTAGATTACAATATGGTTATAAATTACTTCGAGGTGCGGATTTTGATAAGAAAGGTGCTGTAGATGAAGATTTAAGAAATCAAAGGTTTGATACTCTTAAAGAGAAGTTGCCAGATGTTATAAACGTACATAGTTGGCATGAATTCCTAAAAACAATACTGAACGCAGGCTATTTATCAAGGGATTTGATTTTATCACAGACGGCAGTTTTCTATGCGTATGCTTTCTATTTGATTGCTAAACATAGATTTAATGCATTATATAATGAAAATATGCATCTAACTTCATTATGGTTTTTCTATGCATCATTAGTTTCTCTTTATACGGGCTCATTTGAATCAACAATGGAATCTCATTTGAATACTATTAAAGAATTACAGAATATTAATGAATATAAATCATTTATTGTTGACAGAGTGAAAGAAAGGATGACTAATGATTTTTTTGATATTACATTGCTTGGTTCTGAAGGATTAGCTGTATCTGGCAGAGGTAACAATGCATGGAATGCTTATATTGCTTCTCTAAATATATTGAATACTAAGATTCTATTTTCAAAGAGTAATATCTTACTTTCAAAATTCTTTGAACCAGGAACAGATGGTAATAGAAAATCATTAGAAAAACATCATTTATTTCCAAAGGCCTATTTAAAATCATATAATTTAACGGATACAAAGATTAACCAAATGGCAAACTATGCCTTCATTGATTGGAAAGATAATATGGAGATTCTTGATGAAAATCCTGCAATTTATTATCCAATTGTATGTCAAGGAAGAAGTGAAGAAGAAATTAGAAAGATGGAAGAAGAAAATGCACTTCCACATGGATGGGAAAATATGCAATACGAGGAGTTCTTGATTGAAAGAAGAAAATTAATGGCTGCAAAGATAAAAGCAGCATTTAACATTTTAATTCAGAATGTACAATAATAGAGGAATATTAAAATGGCTAACTAAAAAATAGATTTTAGTGATTGGATATTAATGATTCTAGATATCACAAATCAACTTACAGGACCGTTAAAGAAGAATGCGAAAAACAATTATTCCTAGGACAATATGTTGTAGGTTTGAATGTATACATACCAAAACAAAATCAGCAGTATTAGAGGCTTACGGAAAAAGAATCACTAATAAGACAAGATTAAAATATAAAAGTGGATTAACGGTATATAATACAAGTAAATTTATATCCTGCTCCCACGCCAATTAACTTAAAACGAAAGATGACATTATAAACTTACCAGGAGCCCCCCATGTCACAGCCAACCAAACAACACATAACTGGAATAGACATAAAGATTAGAGATAATGATTCCTTATCCTGGTATCAGTATCATTTGATGTTTTTAGAATCTGGGTTGTCTTTTGAGTATATTGTAGGTAATGATGTGATTAATAAGATGAGTTATGATTTAGAGACTAGTAATAAACTAATGTATTCAATTGATGACTTAAACATACCTTCCTGGCCTGAAAGGGTTATTAAGGTATTTGTACATGATTCGGATAAGTGGATTATTTCTATTAATTATTCTGATATTACTTCTGTTTCAGTTTCAGGAAGCAAAAGCTCTTCTAACTGGAAAACTCTACTGTCTGTATTGTTTTCATATGGTATAGAGATAAATGATGGTTCTGAGGTTAGTAGTACTACAGTAATACCTTTTCCTGCATATGATAAAGTAAAGAGTGAAGTAGACAAGCTTAAGATAGAGTTATCTATGTTTGTACTTGAAAGAGATGATCTTGTATATGTTGAATGTAAAAATATTGAAATGGCATATATGCTTAGTGTTGGAGGACTTGAATACAAGGCATTTGAGTTAAATTGTGCTGTACTTAGGTTAAAGAGAAAGATAGAGCTTATACGAGCAAAAAAGAATCGTCAGGAGAAAGTAGTGCTTTCAGCTATTGAAGAAATACTTGATGTGGAATTTGCGGAATACCAGGTTAAACTTGATGAGCAGATAAGGAAGATGAATTCAGCTTTGGATAGAAGTAAAGGAAAAGAACTAACTGATTCTGAAAGTCGTGAACTTAAGAAGCTATATATCGGTATTGTTAAAGCATTGCATCCTGATTTACATCCGAATATAAGTCCTGAGAAGATAAAACTATTTTTAAATGCTGTAGAAGCATACAAGAATGGTGATCTGACCGAATTAAGGATTATATCCGAAATGGTGGTTGATAAGAAAATATCTTTAGAGCATACAGACGCTTTAGTTTTGCTTGTTAAAGAAAAAGAAAGACTATCAGAGCTTATTAAAGGATTAAAAGAGGATATTA